>JAFATZ010000122.1 GCA_019243675.1 Ktedonobacteraceae bacterium
GAGTTTCTGGCACAATTGGATTGCACAATGTCAGTATCAGGGTCGTTGGCGTGAGGTAGTGCATCGTTCGGCTCTCGTTCTGAAATTGCTCACCTTCGCGCCAAGCGGGGCTATTGTCGCCGCCCCAACGACCAGCTTGCCAGAGACAATTGGTGGTCATCGCAACTGGGACTATCGCTATACCTGGCTACGCGATGCATCATTCACGCTCTATGCCCTGCTCACTCTGGGTTTCACACAGGAGGCTGAAGCTTTTATGGGCTGGTTGGATGCACGCTGTCATGAGCTAAAGGGAAGCGGCGCACTTCAGCCAATGTATGGTATCGATGGCAGGCACGATTTACCTGAGACCACCCTTGATCACCTTGAAGGCTATCGTGGCAGCAAGCCAGTACGCATCGGCAACGCTGCGGTCAGACAAAACCAGCTTGACATCTACGGCGAAGTAATGGACTCTGTTTACCTTTTTAATCGTCACAAGAGCATCTCCTACGACCTATGGTGGAACCTGCGTCATTTGCTGGATTGGCTGGTGACACACTGGCAGCATGCCGACGAGGGCATATGGGAGGTGCGCGGCGGACCCAAGCAATTTGTGCATTCCCGCGTGATGAGTTGGGTTGCCTTTGATCGCGCTCTACGTGTGGCGCGACATCGTGGCTTGCCCGCACCACTAGAGCGCTGGGAGCAGGTAAGTGCCGAAATCTATGAGCAGGTAATGGAGCTAGGCTGGAATGAGAAGGTTGGCAGCTTCGTACAATACTATGGGAGTGATGCTATCGATGCCAGTACACTGCTGATGGTGCTTACCAAATTTACTGGACCGAACGACCCGCGTATGATGCGTACGATTGAACGCATTCAGAGAGAGCTTACCAGCGACTCACACGTCTATCGCTACAACCCCAAACTGGCCGCAGATGACGGCCTGGGTACGAGTGAAGGCACTTTCAGCATGTGCAGCTTCTGGCTCGTCGAAGCCCTGGCCAGAGCGGGCAATCTCTACGAGGCGCGCTTAATCCTAGAGAAGATGCTCACCTACTCCAATCACGTCGGCCTGTATAGTGAAGAGATTGGACCCACTGGCGAGGCCTTGGGCAATTTCCCCCAGGCGTTTACCCATCTCTCGCTCATTAGCGCCTGTTACAATATGGACCGGGCGCTAAATGGAACGTTGCGCGGCTAGATGAGCCTTGCAAATAACAGTGATGTGAGGTACAATAGAGACCGGAAGCGTCGGTAGAAAAAACCATTCATCCGCCGGACGACAAAAGCCGTCCGGTTTTTTGTGTGTTTCTCTATTATGGGGATGTTTTAGGAATAACAGGCTAAAAGTTATGCAAGGTGTTGAAAATACAATGACTCAGATGGAACAGGTAATAGATCGTACCGACATCCGCAATGTGGCTATTATTGCCCATGTCGATCATGGCAAGACGACTCTGGTAGATGGTTTACTCAAGCAGAGCCATATCTTTCGCGAGAACCAGCAGGTCGGTGAGCTGATTATGGATTCCAACGCTCAAGAACGTGAGCGTGGCATCACTATTCTGGCAAAAAATACTGCCATTGTCTATCACGGTGTCAAGATCAATATCATTGATACGCCTGGACACGCCGATTTTGGCGGCGAGGTCGAGCGTGTGCTCAATATGGCTGATGGCTGTATCCTGCTCGTTGATGCAGTTGAGGGGCCGATGCCCCAGACGCGTTTTGTACTACAAAAGGCGTTGGCCTTAAACCTACAACCGATTGTGGTAATTAACAAGATCGACCGCCGCGATGCACGTATTGAGCAGGTGTTGGAGTGGACGCAGGACTTGTTCTTGGAACTGGCGACCAGAGAAGAGCATCTGAACTTTCCTGTGCTCTACGCTGTTGGACGCGATGGTGTAGCCATGTACCACCCTGACGATGAGCGGGTGAGCCTAGAGCCGCTGTTTGAGACAATCGTCAACACCATTCCTGCGCCCAGGGTCAACGTGAGCGCGCCACTGCAAATGCTAGTGGCAGCCCTGGATTACGATGACTACAAAGGCAAGTACGCTATTGGTCGCGTCGTGCGTGGGCGTGTCAAGCCTAACACCTTTATAGCGCACATCAACCGCGATGGCATCGTCTCGCGCCAGAAGATCAACCTTGTACTCACCTACAAAGGCTTGCAGCGCGTCGAGGTACACGAGGCACTGGCCGGAGATATTGTGGCCTTGACAGGTATTGCCGTTGCCAACATTGGTGAGACTATTGCCGATATTGAAGCGCCCGAGGCGTTGCCCACCATCGCTATCACCGAGCCAACACTCAAGATGACTTTTGGCGTCAATACCAGCCCATTTGCTGGGCGTGAGGGCAAGTTCCAGACCTCGCGCCAGCTACGTACACGCCTCTATCGTGAGTTGGAGACTAATGTGAGCCTACGCGTGCAGGATGGGAACACACCTGATGAGTTCGTTGTGTCGGGACGCGGTGAGCTTCACCTCTCTGTCTTGATTGAGGACATGCGCCGCGACGGGTACGAGTTTCAGGTTTCACGTCCCGAGGTGATTACGCGTGAGGAAGAGGGTGGCAAGCTGCTAGAGCCTATTGAGCACTTGGTCATTGATACGCGTGAGACCTTTATTGGCCCATTGACCGAGAATCTGGCAGGGCGTAAGGGGCGGCTCACGAACATGACCAGCGATGGCGCGGGCAACGTACGCCTTGAGTACGACATTCCCACGCGTGGCCTCATTGGCTTCCGTGGAGCCTTCTTGACGCTCACTAAGGGCAATGGAGCCATGAGCAGCCTGCTTGTCGGCTACGAACCCTGGCTGGGCAAAATCGGTAGCAACCGCATGGGCGCACTCATTGCTTCGGAGCAAGGTACAGCTATGACCTATGGGCTGAGCAACGCACAGGAGCGCGGAGACACCTTCATTGAAGCAGGCACCTCTGTCTACGAAGGCATGATCGTTGGCCTCAACAGCCGTCCTGCTGATCTGCCCATCAACGTCTGCAAGGAGAAGCAGAAGACAAATATGCGCTCTTCCACCTCTGAAATCTCCGTGCGCCTGACACCGCCCATCGTCATGAGCCTTGAACAATCGCTCGACTTCATCAACGACGACGAACTGGTCGAGATCACGCCGCACACTATTCTGTTGCGCAAGAAGTATTTGACGCAGCACGAAAGAGCACGCATGCGCGATCTAGACTAATCAGCCGATTGCTGCTTCTCTTCTAACTGCCAAAGTAGAACCAATGCCTTATACTCTTCCCGACAATTGACACAGTGGGCCAGATGAATAGCTACACTCACCAACTCAATTGCAGGCATGGTGAAGAGTGGATGATCGGGGTGAGTCGCTTCGTAGTAGGCGGCAAATCGTGTACGACATTGGTTGCAGGTGAGGACATCTTTGGCGACCAATGTCTCAGAGAGTTGCACAACACGTCGATGACACGAAGGGCAAGAGCGAATATGAGCCGCAATACTGACAGCCGTTGCCTCGCTAGGTTCTTCTACCACTGCCCATCGTGTATTTAGTAAGTCAAGTAGCTCGTCACATCCCATCAAGGAAACCTTCTTTGGTACTAGTAACTAACATTGCATTCCTTTGTCAGGACTCGTGTTATGACAATGTTACATTATGCTAGTAGTGAATGCAAGAGCTTTATGACTTCTGGGTTACTACGCAGGGCACGCAATGCTCGGAATCTCCATTGATAGATAGTCTGGACTGATGCATTGAAACGGCGAGCCAGTTCTTGATCGTCCATACCTGCCAAGTAGGTGTAAATCAGAATCTGTCGGTAGCGCGCATTGTGCATAGAGGTAAGCGTGTCGATCAATGTGCGTTGCAACTCAAGTAGTAACACCTGCTCCAATGGATCACCATTTACTTTGTCTCCAAACTGATCAGGAAAGAGTTCAGCCTGCTCATCGAGCGAGAGGCATGTATCGCGCTTGCACTTGTTGAGAGAGGCATGAGCTTGACGCAGCAGGATCGTCTGTGTCCATTTCAAGAACGTAGCTGGGTCGTCTGGTCCGGGGTTGGTCTCTTGAGTGAGCATACGCTGCAGTATCTCTAAGGTTTGATGCAGCACATCCTCATTGCTGATAGCACAATTGTGCAGACGTGCTGCGTAACCGCTATGCAGCAAGGACTGTTCTAGGTAACGTCTAAGATTATCGAATGCACAATCGCGCATGTTCTTCTGAGGTGAACGCCACGCACTAAACAGTTCTCGACTACAAATGCGCTGAGCAAGACGCATGAAGACACTGTGCGAAGCGTACTCCTTGCTCACACTACTCAGTTTCCATTCTCGCACTATCTGCTCGGTTAATGACTCGACGCTGAGTATTCCCTGTGCATACAGTTGTA
>JAFATZ010000132.1 GCA_019243675.1 Ktedonobacteraceae bacterium
ATGCACCATATCATTTCTGATGGCTGGTCAGTTGGGGTAATCAGCCAGGAACTGACGCAGCTCTACGACATTTATGTAACTGGTCGACAAGTCCAGCTTGCTGCGCTGCCGCTTCAGTATGCGGACTTTGCACTCTGGCAGCGAGAGTGGTTGCAGGCAGAGCGATTGGAGAAGCAACTGGCCTACTGGAAAGAAGCTCTGGCAGGAGCACCACCTGTCTTGACATTGCCACATGATCATCCCCGACCAACAATGCCGACGCATCGAGGTGCTACGTATACCTTTGCCTTGCCGAAGCCGTTGAGCGGGGGTCTCAAGCACTTGAGTCAGCAAGAGGGAGTCACGCTGTATATGACGCTGGTGGCGGGGTTTGTCTGCTTGCTCCAACGCTATACGGGACAGGATGATGTGGTAATCGGCACTACGGCGGCTGGTCGAATCCAGCAAGAGACCAAAGACTTGGTTGGCTACTTCGTCAATACGCTGGTGCTGCGTACTAATCTGGGAGGAAACCCAAACGTACAACAGGTATTGGCACGGGTGCGTGAAGTTGTCCTGACTGCACATGAGCACCAGCAAGTGCCGTTTGAGCGGCTGGTCAAGGAACTGCAGCCCGAGCGCTCATTGAATCAGCATCCCATCTTCCAAGTGTTACTCACCCTTGATCCGCCCTTGCCAACCTTGGCCTCCAACTGGGAATACGCCCAAGTGAGGATTCCGACGACGGCGAGCAAGTTTGACCTGTCGCTGGTACTCTGCGAGCAAGAGGGGGCGTTGGAAGGATATCTGGAGTATAGTGTTGAGTTGTTTGAAGAGGCAACCATCGTGCGCTTGCTGACGCACTGGCGACAACTGCTGGAAGCCATGGTTGCTGATCCGCAGCAGTCAGTGGCACAGTTGTCGCTACTGACCGAAAGGGAGCGCGAGCAACTGCTGTGGGAGTGGAATGCCACCGAACAAAGCTATCCGCAAAAAGGGAGTTCCCAGTTATTCGAGGAGCAGGTCGAGCGCACTCCCGATGCCGTCGCTCTCGTTTTTGAGCAGCAGCAAATAACCTATCGGGAACTGAACCAGCGAGCCAACCAGCTAGCTCATTACCTACAAGGGCTGGGAATACGACCCGAGATGATGGTGGGCTTGTGTGTGCAGCGGTCGGTGGAGATGATGGTGGGCTTGTTGGGCATTCTCAAGGCCGGGGGCGTCTATGTGCCGCTGGACCCAGAGGCTGCAGCGCAACGACTGGCCTTCCAGATGCAGCAGACACAGATGCCGGTGCTACTCACCCAAGCACGTTTACTCTCGCGGCTGCCGCATCTGCCGATCCAACTGCACTGCCTGGATCGGGACTGTGAGAGTATCGAGCAGCGCAGTTCGGCCAACCCGATCAGTACAGTCACAGGCGAACAGCTAGCCTACGTTATCTACACCTCGGGATCGACTGGGCAACCCAAAGGAGTGCTCATCGAGCATGGAGCCTTGGCGGCTCATTGTTGGAGCATGGCCCAGGTCTACGAGTTGAGGGCAGCAGACCATGTCTTGCAATTTAGCACCACCACCTTTGATGCATCCCTGGAGCAAATCCTACCCACATTGTTCGTGGGAGGCCAACTGGTGCTGCGGGGACCAGATCTCTGGTCTCCCAGCCAGTTGCTCCAACATATCGAGCAGCAGCACGTGAGCGTCATCAATCTGCCGACCGCCTACTGGAATCAGGTCACTCAAGCATGCAGGCAAATCGCAGAAGAAGGACGCCCTTCCCCGTTGCGGCTGGTGATTGTCGGAGGCGATCGCTTGCTGCCTGAAGCGTTGCACGTGTGGAGACAAATAACCTTTGGCTCGGTGCGCTTACTCAATGCGTACGGACCGACCGAGGCCACCATCACCGCTACCTTGTATGACACAGCAGGCTATACCGATAGCAACGCAGGCTTGCAGAGCGTCCCAATAGGTCGGCCCGTGCCTAACCGTACGATCTACCTGCTGGATGGGGCAGGCAACCAAGTTCCGGTGGGCCTAGTGGGCGAACTGCATATTGGGGGGGAGCTACTGGCGCGTGGCTACCTCAAGTGTGCGGACTTGACCGCCGAGCGTTTCTTTGTCGACCCCTTTAGTGGTCAGCCGGGAGCACGGCTCTACAAGACGGGGGACTTGGCCCGCTATCTGCCCGATGGCACACTCGAATTTGTGGGACGTGCCGATCAGCAAGTTAAGATTCGTGGTTTCCGCGTAGAACTGGGCGAGATCGAAGCAGCGCTACGCCAGCATCCAGCCTTGCGCGAGGCGGTGGTGGTGGCCCGGCAAGACAGGCCAGGAGAAAAGGTGCTGGTGGCATACGTGGTTGCCCAACAGGAGCAGCAACTCCAGAGTCAGCAACTGCGCCACTCTCTGCAAGAGAAGCTGCCCAGCTACATGCTCCCAGCCGCTTACGTGCTGCTGGAGGCCTTGCCCTTGCTCTCCACGGGCAAGCTAAATCGCCATGCCCTCCCAGTTCCCGAGTATTCGCAGAGTATCGGCTCCAAGCCGAAAGAGGGACCGCAGACGCCGCTAGAAGACGTGGTGGCACAGGCATGGTCACAAGCTCTGGGCATCGAGTCGATAGACATTCACGAGGATTTCTTCGCCTTGGGCGGCCATTCATTGCTCGCAATGCAGGTGGCCTTGCAACTGCAGACAACCACGCACGTCGAACTGCCGCTACGGTGCTTCTTTGAAGCTCCCACTATTGCCCAACTAGCTAAAGTCATTGCGCAATTGCAGGCACAAGGAGCTACACCTCAGTTGCCAGCACTCGGAGCTTTTTCACGCAAAGCCTATCGGGTATCAGTACCATCTGTATCACGAACCAAGAAAGGTTAAAACAGAGGTAAACTATGACTATATCGTCTCAATATGAAACTGACATAGTAGTGAATGAGGATATATATCTATTTCCCGCTTCGTTGGCACAGCAGCGCCTTTGGTTCTTGCATCAAATGGAACCGCAGGGTCCAACTTACAACGTCACCGCGAACATAAGCTTGAATTTAGTTGTCGATGTACAGGCATTGCAAACAAGCCTCAATACACTCCTTGAGCGTCATGAAGTGCTGCGTACCAGCTTCGTGGTTGCCGATAGTCTTGATGGCCTGCCCATGCAAATGGTTGTTCCTAGCCTCACTCTATCCCTACCGCTGATCGATCTCTCGCTGCTTCCTGAGCCACGACGACAGGAAGAGGCTCTTCGCCTAGCTAACGGGGAGGCAAAACAGCCCTTCGACTTGGGTCAAACTCCCTTGCTGCGGGTTCATCTCCTCAAGTTGGCTAAGCAGGACTTTCTACTCGTGCTGACCTTCCATCACACCATCTCGGATGGATGGTCTATCAACGTGTTCTTCCAGGAACTAACTGCCATCTACGATGCCTTTACGCAGGGACTGCCATCTCCGTTGCTGCCTCCAGCCTTGCAGTACGTCGATTTTGCTATCTGGCAGCAAGAATATATTAAGCATGATGGACTATGCGAGCACTTGGCCTACTGGAAGCAGCAGTTGACTGGAGCTCCAACCACGCTCGCTCTACCTACTGATCATCCTCGCCCCGCCTCCCTTAGTTCCCGCGGCTCGCGTTATGTGATGGCACTGCCTATCGAACTGGCTGAATCACTCAAGACCTTGAGTCGCCAGCAAGGTACCACACTCTACATGACGCTGGTCGCTGCCTTCCAGTGCTTACTGTTCCGCTATAGTTCTCAGCAGGATCTGGTTCTCGGGACAGTCACTTCGGGTCGCACCCTGGCCGGGACTGAATCCCTGCTTGGCTTTTTCGTTAACACTTTAGTTTTACGCACCGATCTCTCGGGCAATCCCACCTTTAGTGAGTTGCTCGGGCGTGTGCGAGAGGTGGTCTTGCAGGCTCATTCCCATCAGGAGATGCCTTTCGATTGCCTGGTCAAAGAACTACAGCCCGAGCGCATTCCGGGCCAGAACCCTCTTTTCCAGGTGCTTATATCGCTTGATCCAGCTATAACTCTCTCCTCCCCGAGCTGGATACCTAGTCCTATAGCTGTTCACACTGATACATCTAAGTTCGATTTGTCCCTCGAACTCAGCGACCATCTGGGAGGTATAGACTGCAGCTTCGAGTTCAGCACCGACTTGTTTGATGAAGCTACTATTGTACGTATGGCCAGTCACTGGCAGACGTTGCTGCAAGGCATCGTGACCAACCCCTCTCAGCATTTGGCTGACTTGCCTCTCTTGACTGAGCAGGAGCAACACCAGTTACTGATCTCATGGAATGCCACCCGGAAGGACGCTCCGCAAGACACGAGTGCTCACCACTTCTTTGAGGAGCAGGTCGAGCACACCCCCGATGCGGTCGCTCTCGTCTGTGAGCAGCAGTCCATCACCTACCGGGAACTGAATCGGCGAGCCAACCACTTGGCCCATTACCTGCACGAATTGGGAGTAGGGCCTGAGGTGATGGTGGGCTTGTGTGTGGAACGTTCGCCGGAGATGATCGTGGGCCTACTAGCTATTCTCAAAGCCGGAGGGGTGTACGTGCCGCTGGACCCCGAGGCTCCTTTGCAACGGCTGGCCTTCCAGATGCAGGAAACCCAGATGCCCGTGCTGCTCACCCAAGCACGCTTGCTCTCGCGAGTGCCGCAGCAGCAGGTGCAGGTGCTCTGCTTGGATCGTGATCGGGAGCGTCTTGAGCAGCACAGTTCGGCCAACCCAAGCAGCTCGGTCACTGGCCACCAGTTGGCCTACGTCATTTATACCTCGGGCTCGACCGGCCAGCCTAAAGGAGTGCTCATCGAGCATCGGGCCTTGGCGGCTCATTGTTGGAGTATGGCTCAGGTCTATGAACTGCAAGCCGAGGATTGCGTCCTGCAGTTCAGTGCCACCATCTTTGACGCGTCCTTAGAGCAAATCCTACCTACTTTGCTCGTGGGAGCCCGACTGGTCGTGCGGAGGGAGATTTGGTCGCCCAGCCAGTTGCTGTACCAGGTGCAGAAGCAGCACGTGAGTGTCATCAATCTACCGCCTGCTTATTGGCAGCAGGTCAGCCAGGAGTGGAGGCAAATCGCAGAAGAAGGACGCACCTTCCCGTTGCGGCTAGTGATCGTGGGAGGCGACCAGTTACCGCCCGAAGCGCTGCGGTTGTGGCGACAAACGCCCTTGCGTGAAGTGCGTGTGCTCAATGCCTATGGTCCGACCGAGACCACCATCACCGCTACCTTGTATGACACGGCTGATTACAGCAAAAATCCTACTTCCTGGCAGCGGGTGCCCGTTGGGAGCCCATTGCCCAACCGTAGAATCTACCTGCTTGATGGAGCCGGGCAGGTGGTGCCAATAGGCGTGGTAGGTGAACTGCATATTGGCGGGGAAATGCTGGCACGCGGCTATCTCAGGCGGCCCGGCTTGACCGCCGAGCGTTTCATTGCCGACCCCTTTAGTAGTCGGCCCGCTGCCCGGCTCTACAAGACGGGAGATTTGGCTCGCTATCTACCTGACGGCACTCTTGAGGTGGTGGGACGCACCGATCAGCAAGTCAAGGTGCGTGGTTTCCGCATCGAGCTAGGCGAGATCGAAGCGGTGTTGCACCAGCATCCAGCCGTGCGCGAGGCGGTGGTGGTGGCCCGGCAAGACAGGCCAGGAGAAAAGATGCTGGTGGCGTACGTGGTTGCCCAACAGGGCCAGCAACTCCAGAGTCAGCAACTGCGCCACTCTCTGCAAGAGAAGCTGCCCAGCTACATGCTCCCAGCCGCTTACGTGCTGCTGGAGGCCTTGCCCTTGCTCTCCACGGGCAAGTTGGATCGCCATGCCCTCCCTGCCCCTAAACTGAGCAAGCGCACGGAAGAAGAAACTTTTGTTGCTCCTAAGCTGCTGATACATCAGCAGCTTGTGCAGATTTGGGAGGAGCTATTGGATAGCCGCCCCATCAGCATCAGGGATAACTTTTTTCACTTGGGAGGACACTCTTTACTTGCCGTTCGCCTTGTGGGTCGTATTGAGCATGTCTGTGGAAAAAAAATTGCTCTCTCTACGATCTTTTCCAGTCCAACTATAGAACAGCTCGCCGCGGTTCTTGAGCAACAAGAGAAGTCTGGTGCGCGAACTTCAATATTCCCGGTTCAGGCGAAGGGATCCAAGCATCCTTTCTTCTTCTTACATGGAGATTGGACTGGTGGTGCTTTCTACTGCTTTGCTTTAGCCCGTGCGTTAGGGCCAGATCAGCCATTTTATGCATTGGAGCCGTACAAGTTCAATGGATTGCAGAGCCTACCTCCATTTGAGACAGTGGCGGCAGCCCATATTGAAGCGTTGCGAACTATTCAACCAGAAGGTCCGTATCGGCTGGGAGGTTTTTGCAATGGCGGTCTTCTTGCCTATGAAATGGCCCGACAACTTCAAGCAGCGGGGGAGCGTGTTGTTCTTCTGGCTTTGATCAATCCTTCACGTCCTGTCCAGTTCGAAAAAATGCGCTCCATAAGCAAGCGGCTGAGTAAGCTGGTCCTTTTGAGTGAAAATAAGCAGGCTAACTTGTTTCTCCGTGTGCGACACGCATTACGCCATATATACAGAACTCTGCACCCTTCTGGAAGTAGAGTTGTGGACTTCGATAAATTGCTTGCCATTGATCCAAGGCTCAAAGGGATGTTCCCGCCAGTTGAAGCCCTTTACAACGACTACGTTGGTGTGTTTAGCTGGCTGGTTTCGAGATATGAAGTCGGTGTTTATCCGGGAAAAATCACCTTTTATTGGGCAAGCGAAGAGCCTTTCATCGAAAAAACATGGCTGCCAGTGACAAAGGCTAAAGACAGTGAAGATATAGAGAATCATATCGTGCCGGGCACACACATGTCATGTGTAACGGAACACATTCAGCATCTGGCCGCATGTTTGAGTACCTGCGTGCGCCGGGTACAAGAGGAAGTCTTGAACCAAAGTCAAAATAGGATTCAGTAGGAATAGTGCTTTAGCGTGAGCATATATCAGTGAGGAAGTACCTATGGAAGAACACCAACGGTATCCACGAATTAGTGTGATTATTCCAACACGGAATGAAGCTCAAAACCTTCATTCCGTGTTGCCACACATCCCGCCTATCGTCAGTGAAGTCATTATGGTGGATGGACATTCAACTGATGATACTATCGCAGTGGCACAGCAATTATTACCGTCTATCCAGATTATCAGGCAAGAGAGGAAAGGCAAGGGAGATGCTCTCAGAGTCGGTTTTGCCGCTTGCACTGGCGATATCATTGTGATGATAGATGCAGATGGCTCAACCGACCCGAGCGAGATAACACGTTTTGTTGACGCCTTGCTGCAAGGATATGACTTCGCTAAAGGCTCACGCTTTCTTCCAGGAGGTGGAAGTCACGATATCACTCCTCTGCGCAGTCTAGGAAACTTTGCGTTAGGTCAGTTGGTTAATATACGGTTTGGCACCCGCTATAGTGACCTCTGCTATGGCTACAATGCTTTTTGGAAGCACTGCCTTGACCGTGTCCATATAAACTGTGACGGCTTCGAGATTGAAACACAGATCAACATACGTATGCACAAGGCTGGGCTAAAAATTATCGAGGTTCCTAGCATGGAACGACCGCGCCTCTTCGGTCAGAGTAACTTACGGACATTCCGCGATGGCTGGCGTGTGTTCAAAATAATCATAAAAGAAAGTATAACGCTCGGTCTGCCTGAAAAGAAAAAAATACCTATTCTTATGTACCACAGTATTTCAAACTATGCTACCTCGAAATTCAAACAGTTTACTCTATCACCAAAGTTGTTTGCTGAGCATATGGCATACCTGCACCAGCATCGCTATACTCCCATGACGGTCACACAGTTCGTCACGGCACAATCTCAAACTGGTGCTAAGCTCCCTGAACGACCCGTCATTTTAACATTTGATGATGGCTTCGCTGACTTTTATGAGGAAGCACTACCTGTGCTCAGACGATACGGTTTTGCCGCAACGCTGTACGTTGCTACGGGCTTTGTGAATGGGACGAGTCGCTGGTTGCAGCACGAAGGCGAGGCAAACCGTCCAATGCTCACCTGGGATCAATTGCGTGAGATCAGCGCAAACGGTATAGAGTGTGGGGGACATAGTCATAATCACCCTCAGCTTGATACGCTTTCTCCAGCCGAAGCCTCTCGTGAAATAGTGCAAAGCAAAAGGCTCCTGGAGAACCACTTGGGTCAGCAGGTACTAAGTTTTGCTTATCCCTTTGGCTATCACCTAGCCAGTATACGCCGGCAGGTCCAGGAGGCGGGGTATACTTCTGCTTGCGCTGTTAAATACGCGATGAACTCAGAGAGAACGAATCCCTTCGCTTTAGCGCGGCTGATGATCAAGTCAGGTACCAGTTTGGATGCTTTGGCCGCAGTATTGGACGCCCGTAATTTACAGATAATCATCACCATGTACTCAAGTGCCCGGACTTCCATATGGCAAGTGGCACGACGAAGTTCAGCTTTGGTGACCCATCATTTTCAGGAAGGAGTGTTGCACCATGGCTGAGGCAAGTCTTGATGTTTCAGTGGTCATCTGCACTTATACCGCAGCACGTTGGCATGATCTTGTTGCGGCAGTGGAGTCGCTTCACCGTCAAAGCAAGCCGCCTCGTGAGATCATTGTAGTAGTTGACCATAATCAGTGCTTATTGGAGCGGGTGCATGCAGAACTCCTCGGTGTTGTAGTGGTCGAGAACAGCGAATCTCAAGGTTTATCTGGAGCGCGTAACAGCGGTATTGCCGTTGCGCGAGGGGCCTTGCTCGCTTTTCTGGATGACGATGCAGCCGCCGAACCGGATTGGCTTGCACGGTTGTGCCAGTGCTTTGAGGATGCCAGGATTCTCGGTGTAGGAGGCACAGTTGTGCCCGCTTGGTCGAGTAAGCCGCCGCTCTGGTTCCCAAGAGAATTTTATTGGGTTATCGGTTGTAGTTATCAGGACCTGCCTGAGAAGCCCGTCGTGGTACGAAATCCTTTGGGTGGTTGTGCCTGCTATCGTCGGGAGATGTTTGAAATGGTTGGGGGTTTTAGGCCTGAAATCGGACGTGTAGGAACACTCCCCATGGGTTGTGAGGAGACAGAATTATGTATCCGAGCTAGCCAGCGTTGGCCTCAGAAAATCTTTCTCTATGAGCCGCAAGCCCGAATTCACCATCATATTCCGCTTTCCCGCGCAAGCTGGCATTATTTCAGGACGCGCTGCTTCGCGGAGGGCCTATCGAAAGCTACCGTGACTCAGTTTGTCGGCTCAAAAGACGCTCTTCTAACCGAGCGAACCTACATAATCAGGACGCTATTGGGTGGAATGGTTCGAGGGGTAATGAATGGTATCTTGCATCTTGATGGAACAGGTTTCGCACAAGCTGGGGCTATTGCTGCGGGACTGACCATTACCATTGCTGGTTACGCGACCGGAATCATAGCTCGGCGTTTTACCCGGCCTAAGGAGATGAATAGGTGAACACACTACTCCATGAATGGATAAAAAAGAATAGCGTCATGCTTATTAACGCTGGGTCATTAATTGGCACAACGGTAGTAACAGGAGCATTCGGATTTGCCTACTGGTGGGTAGCTGCTCGACAATATCCCCCGCATGCCGTAGGTCTGGCCTCGGCTGCTATTTCTGCAATGACGCTTCTCGGAGCTATCTGTATATTGGGACTGGGTACCCTGCTGATTGGTGAATTACCGCGCCACCCTGGAAAAGAAGCTTCTCTCATTAGCGCGGCCCTCATCCTTGTGGGGGGTGTAGGAGCATGTGGTGGAATCATATTCATGCTCGTTGTGCCACTTGTATCGACTGCCTTCCTCCCATTTAGCGCAAACATTGGGAGTATGTTGCTCTTCGCTGCGGGTGTAAGTCTCACGGCGATTATCAACGTCCTTGACGCAGCACTTATCGGACTTCTGCAAGGTACCTTACAATTTTGGCGCAACGCACTTTTTGCCGCAGCAAAACTTGTGGTACTGGTTCTGGCTGGTTTCTGGCTTATGAAAGTAGGAGAGATAATTTACGGGACATGGGTACTTGGAATTGTTCTCTCTTTAGTACCGCTAGCTGGAATTGCAGTATTCAAAGTGGGTAGGTCAAGCCTTCTGCCAAATTGGACCTTGCTGCGCAAACTAAGATCAACGGCTCTAGAGCATCATGCACTCAATTTAATTCTACAATTTCCGGTAACCGCCCTACCTGTGCTGGTGACAGTCCTGCTTTCAGCTACTACAAATGCTTGGTTTTATGTATCCTGGATGATTTCTGGTCTGGTGTTTATTGCTTCATACGCACTTACCACGGTTCTCTTTGCGATCAATGCTGGTCAAAAAGATGAGCTTATGCACAAAATCCGCGTCACGTTGGGCCTTGCCTCGATAACAAGCCTGTTATGCAATTGCCTGTTACTCTTCGGGGCAGCGCAGATATTAGCGTTGTTCGGTCATAGTTATGCCCAGCAAGCTGCCTCGTGCCTTCGCATTCTAGGGCTTGGGGCATTTCCAATGATCATCATAGACCATTATATGGCTGTGAGTCGCATTCACCGCAAGGTCGCACAACTTGCACTCCCCATCGCAACTGTAGGTTGCGTGCTTGAGTTGGGCATGGCAGCATTGGGAGCACATTTGGGTGGTTTAGTAGGATTGAGCGTTGGCTGGGATGCAGCCCTATGTGTGCAGGCAGTAGTTATGTTTCCCACAGTATATAGATCTGCTTTTCCTGTTAGAACTTATGAGCCAAGCCTGGGGAAGGCACAGTACAAAGGATGAAATCAACACTGCCAGCAAATAATCGTATCCCGGCGAGCAGTATACGTTGCGTAACGTGCAATGCTATACCGCCCTCTTCTGCTAATTTTTGTGGTATCTGTGGGGCGAAGCTTGATAAGAGAGTCAAAGCGTGGTCAATAGGTTCAATTTTATACAAAAGTGTCCTTGTACTGCTTTCTTTAACTGCCTTCGTACTCTGGTTTCTCTCACTCCGTTATGTGAACTTACAACACATGACAGATCTAGGTCTGGTTTCGGTATTGCCTGCACCAAGCATTTTTGCTCTTATCATGCTCGTGGTAAGTTTTTGTATGGCCTTACATCAGAAAAAACTGTTTGAACCTCTTCTTCTTCTACACCTTTTGCTCTTGATTTTTATGTTATACGGCGTAACAACTCTTGTTGAGCAACAGCCGCGCTTTAGCATTGTCTACCAGCACGCGGGCATCACAGAATTCATTATGCGTACTGGTACTGTTGACCCCTATTTAGAAGCTTATTTTAACTGGCCAGGATTCTTTATATTTAGTGCGTTCCTGACGCGCATAGCTGGCTATCACGACATACTTGGTTACGCGACATGGGCACCAGTTTACTTCAATTTGTTCTATCTCGCGCCACTCTACATTATCTTTACCACTGCAACAACGGATAAACGCATCATATGGCTGGGCCTCTGCTTCTTTTATCTGACGAATTGGATTGCACAGGATTACTATTCGCCTCAGGGATTAAACTTCTTGCTGTACCTGCTCGTTCTCGCCATCCTGCTGAAATGGTTCAAGAGGCAGGCATCGGTAACTTCACGCCAGCAACCGACAATGCGGCGAAGATTGGGCAGGCTCTCGCCTTTTATCGGGTCAATCTATGAATGGTTGACAGCACCAGATACGCTTTTGACACCTGTTAAGCCTCGACAACGACGCACGTTACTAGCTAGCATTGTGGTCATCTTCGCGTTTATGGTCTTTAGCCATCCACTCACGCCTTTTTTTACGATAGCAGCGGTCACTGCGCTTGTCGTCTTTGGTCGTATTACTCCGCGCTGGTTGCCTGTCTTAATGAGTGCTATGACAGTAGCGTGGGCTGTTTTTATGGCACGGCCTTATTTAGCGGGCCATCTTGCTGCGATTCTCAGTGATATAGGTCAATTGGGCAGAGCTGTTACCTCCAATGTAACGAGCCGCGTGGTAGCAGGCAATCCTGAGCATATCCTTATCAGTGAAATACGGATAGTGATGACCTGCATTATCTGGAGTTTGGCATGTGCTGGGGCTATTCTTCGTCTAAGGCAAGGCTATCGTGATGTCAACTATATCTTGTTGGCAATCGTGCCTTTCTCAATGATCCTGATCCAGTCGTACGGTGGTGAGATGCTCTTGCGCATCTACTTCTTCACTTTGCCAATCATGGCCTTTTTTGCGGCAGCCCTTTTTTACGCGACGCCTGCTAAGGAACTGCTAGTACCAACAAAGATGACCTCTATGCTGCGAGCAGAGGGAAGAGCCTTGACAGGGACAACATCGCTCTTGGTGAAGGTGATGATTGGGGTGGTAAGTGTTGTGTTGCTCGTTGGCTTTCTTTTCACCCGTTATGGCAATGAGCGGGTGGATTACGTGACGAATGCTGAACTTGCTGGAATTCGTCATCTCTATAGTATAGCTCCAACCGGTTCACTACTCCTTGCAGGCTGGGATGAGACCTCTTGGCAATTTCAGGGCATTGAACAATATAGGTATTATGTATTGAGCGATGATACTGATCTTTCTCATGCTCTTATAACCAAAAACGTTGCACCTATTGTTCAATTTATAGAAAGTTCAAAAACTCCTAAGACTTACTTAATTTTGACCCGCAGTCAGAAAGCAATGGCTCAGCGTGACGGATTGCCGCCTGACACACTCGACCAGTTCGAGCATGCACTTCTAACTTCCCGGAAGTTTGTGTTGGTGTACAACAATATCGATGCGCAAATCTTCCTGTTCATTAGGAGTACAGGAAAGTGAGTGAGTTTCTCAAAGAGGGCAGTATTCATGGCAAGAAAGTTGAAACGATTGCGGAATTACTCCGAGGCACTACTACCTGCTGAGCATAGAGCGCAAAGGGACAAACTTCCATTGCGTATTTCATGGTCGACGTGGTTATATCCCACGATGATCATACTTTCCATTGTTGCCGCTAGTCTGGTCACTTTTGTCTTTTCAGGCATAGTGGTGCGTCCATTTCTACTAATGTGGTTTCTCTTTGTCTGCCCCGGTATGACAGTTGTGCGCTTCTTCCAGCTTAACGAAGTTGTGATAGAATGGCTACTTGCCTTTGCCCTGAGTATTGCTCTTGATACATTCATTGCTGGTATCCTGTTATATGCTGGCTGGTGGTCGCCTATACACATCCTTGTTATATTGATAGGTTTCTGTCTCATTGGCGCAATCATGCAGTTCGTAGTCATTTACTCAAGTTCCATCTGACTTTTTCTTGCTCGCTTCTTCTGAAGCGGCCTAACCAACTGCTGCACAACGTGTGGGGCTACGACTACGCTGGCGATACGCGCACCGTCGACGTATATGTGCGCGCTGGCTACGAGAGAAGTTGGAAGAGGATGCCGCCAACCCTAAGTTGATACAGACGGTAATGGGAGTGGGGTATTGTTTTAGGTGGTGAACTAGACGGCATAATAACACCCTCTATTTTATACATTGGAGCGGGAGACGGGGCTCGAACCCGCGACAGCCTGCTTGGAAGGCAGGCATCCACAATATCGCAGCTTGTTTGTTCTAAAACGTCTCTACAAGCGCATCGAAAGCTTGTAAATCAAATTTGTACGGATTTGATATATGATGTTCCGTACACATCAGGACAGGATTTCAAGGGCTAGTATTACTTTTACGTATATCCTGCCCTAGCAACTAGCCCTTTGACAGTATATCCTGCCTGTTTGTGAAATGCAAGCGTTCATAGGAAATTCGTTCTATGATATTATCTTCATCCTATCTGTTATCGGTAGAGGTCTTGCAAACTCTTGTGCATGGATCACAATGTGATCA
>JAFATZ010000250.1 GCA_019243675.1 Ktedonobacteraceae bacterium
GTATAGCCGTTCTTTGACAGATACACTGGATCAGCCGAACGAATAAATTGTAATAGATAGTCAACATCAGTATCGGCTAAGGCACCCCCGTAACGCTGACTACGTGTAATCAGGTTCGCGTTGCTCGGCACCACAGCGCCAGGAGCATAGTCACCCGCGCTAATGATGCGTGTAATATCAGTATCTTTCATCTGATTGAGCTGATCAATTGTGTAGCCATTATACTTAGGATTGAGCACCTTGCCATCTTTAATAGTATAACAATTATCAGTGCAGTACTGTGCATACAGCGCCAACCCTCGTTGTACAGCGGTAATATGCAGTTGAGATTGAGCCTCTATTTGATTCGAGTTCTCCACAATCCAAAAGACAGGTATCATAAACGAGACGATAAGTAACATGACGAGAGAGCCGTACCCTGTCTTTTCAACGGCATTGGTGCGTGCATAGAACATATACAACAGGCCACCAACGGCTAGCAGCAACACAACAATGCCAAGGGCGACTTGTACAAGATTTCCCATAAAAATAACCTCTTTACAAAGTTGCTTTCAGCAGAGGCACAGAGCAGACTCCCACCATCGTAGGGGCGGCGGCTCTGCCCCCGCCCAAGCTTGTGACATCAGCCACCAGCGCTGCAGAGAACACTGGGCGGGGCAATTAAGCGAGTAGTAACATCAGGATGCGGCACTGAGTTATTGAGTGAGCCAGTATCGACAACAACATCTTCTCCACTGAAAGAGAGCGCAAAGCGGTCTAAACTGCGAGGTGCCGGACCATCAAGATATTCACCATCTACGTTGTAGTGCGAACCGTGACAGGGGCACTTGAAACTCGAACAATCGTTACGGAAAGGAACAGTGCAGCCTAAATGTACACAGCGCTGATAGAGTGCTGCCCAGTACGAGCCGTCACTGTCCTTCACTATCGACTCTGAAGTCAACTGGTCCTTGAGCGCAGTAGCAGACAAGAGGAATGCCGTGTCGGTAGCCATATGTACTAAGTACGTTCTAGCAGATTGGTAGTAAAAAACACCCTTGGCACCCAACTGATAGTCAGCGGGCTTACTAGCAGATGGGAAGTCCGTTTTCTTGCCAACGGTAAAAGCTGAGCCAAACTGACCAGCCAGGTTAGGATAGAGCATGTACAGAGCACCAGCAACGGAAGCGGTCGTAGACAGGCCCCACACCGCTAGCATAGATCTGCGCAAAAAGCGCCGTCGAGATAAGCGCTGTTGCGCAATCTCCGCTGCCTCCGCGCCACCTCCGTGCAAAACCTCATATTGTTGAGGCGTAATAGGCGGGGTGTCAATACTCATAAGGTTTTATCCTCTCTAGTTTCTGCACAGCTACAGATCGAAGTACAGACCTTGCCAAGGCCACACCCACAACCAGCCTGGACCACGGAAGAAGCTACCTGCCAAAGTAATCACCGCCCAGAAGATGACAAACATAGTGAAGGTGACGATAGCTATCTTACGATCAGCATATGCCCTACTGGGATTGCGGTCTACATAAGGAAGCACGGCTAGAGCGACCAGCACGAGTCCAGGCCCAATTACGCCAGCAGTCGTTGGCGGAAAGTAGTGCAGGAGTTCTTGCAAACCTAGGAAGTACCAGGGTGCTTTGGCTGGATTAGGAGTAACGTTTACGTTTGCAGGCGCACGCAACGGCGCGTTGATAGCGATTGAGAGCAGGGTTACCATTACCATCACTATCGTAGCGGAGAAAAATTCACGTACCAGTAGGTGAGGCCACACGAAGACTGAATCCTCAAGAGGCTTTTCAATACGCGTAATAGCCTCTTGTCTCACCACCGCAAGAGTACGATATCTACGCTGCGTTGCAGCAGTCTGAGTTTGTACTTCTGGCTCTTTCTGTTCAATTGACATAGCTTTTCTGTCCTCTCTCGCGAAACTGTAGAGTGCAGGAAATCAACGAGTCACACCGACCATAGGACGCTCCACTCCTGCTTCTAACTCACGACGCGCCGGAGGTGGAGGACCAGCTTCGCCACCATCCTTACGGATGCGCCAGAAGTGAACCGCCATCAGCAGCGCTGCCGCTAACGGAAGTAGGATGACATGAGCGACATAGAAACGAATAAGTGTTGGCTGAGCTACAGCACCGCCACCTACGAGGATTTTGTATGCCGTATCGCCTAACAAAGGAGTGTAGGGTGCCAGGTTTGTGCCGACAGTAATAGCCCAAATCGCAATCTGGTCCCATGGGAGCAGATAGCCTGTAAAGCTAAGGAACAGCGTGACAAAGAAGAGACCCACACCAACGACCCAATTGAACTCTCTTGGTGGCTTATAGGCACCATGATAGAACACACGGATCATATGTAATGTTACAGAGACAACCATCAAGTGGGCCGCCCAGCGATGCATGTTACGCACGAGGTTACCAAACGAGACAGCACTACTCAACTGAGTAATGTTCTGGTACGCTACATCGGTGCTAGGGATGTAGTAGAACATCAAGAAGACCCCGGTGACTGTCAGCAATAAGAACAAGAAGAAGGAAATACCGCCCAAGCACCACGAGTAGGTGACCTTCATTGCTTGGCGACTGACTTTCACAGGATGCAAATGTAAAAATACGTTACCCATCATAACGAGCGACTGATTCAAGGGAGTGTCAGGATAGCCATGGCGAAAAATAGAACGCCACACCTGACTCTCGACCAATTTCTGTGTCGCCACGTCGAGTAAGCTTTTGTTTGCGGTCGAACTCACTGTGCCTCCTCAAAGGGCTAAGACGAGTAGAGAACTTTTGTGCCCTTCGCTACTTAATTATAGTAGATGCTAGCTACTAACGTAAAGAGTAACACTTCGTTACAAATCCATGTATCTTACGTACTAGCTTACTGGGGTGCGGCCTAAGAGACATCAGGTGTGTACCTGATTTTTCCTACTATCTCTACCTGATTTCCCGATGCCCTGCCCCATAGATTTTATGGTTTGACAGAGCTAAAGAGACCCGTTACAATTATAATATCAACGGAAGAATATACCCCCGACTGGCGGATTGCACAATGACCAATGCCCAGATGCAGGATGAAAAAGTGCTACCTACTCACAGGTTGTTGAGGCCATTTCTCGGTCTTCCCGTGTTCTACAAAGTATTAATAGCCAATAGCTTGGTTATTTTCGTTGGCGCATCGGGTGGAACGTGGCTCGCGTCACAACTGAGGATTTCACCCAATACGTCAATTTTGCTTGTTGCCTTTGTTATTGTTGGTTGGCTTGTTAGTGTGGCGCTCAACTTTGTTGTGCTACAGATTGCTTTCCGCCCTTTGATGGATTTAGGCAAAGTCATGAGCCGTGTACAGGTAGGCGAACGCTCATTACGTGCTCCTCTTACCGGTTTTGATGCGCAGGCCGACCAGTTGGCACAGACATTTAACACGATGCTTGAGGCGATTGATGAGTCGAACCGTCTGAGGGCCAACCAGATCATTAACGCACAGGAACAGGAGCGCAAACGCATCGCTCGCGAACTGCATGATGAAACCTCGCAAGTACTTACCTCGCTGCTTATCAGCTTGGCTGTGCTCGAAGAGTCCATTTCGACACAGGTAGCACGCGATCGCATTGCCGAGACACGTAGGCTTGCTCACCAAACACTACGGGCTATCCGCAATCTGAGCATTGACTTACGTCCGAGTGCTTTGGATGACCTTGGTCTGTTACCCGCTCTACGTTGGTATGTGAAGGAGTATCAACAAAAATTTCCTATCGAAGTGGATTTTCAGGCCCCCGGTTTCAAAGAGCGTTTACCCGCGGAAATGGAGACAGCTCTTTACAGAATAGTGCAGGAGTCGCTCACGAATATCGCTCGACACGCGCAAGCGCACAAAGTTAGCATTGTGCTCAAGGAAGATGCTGATGCTGTCTATGCCACCATCACTGACGATGGCCACGGTTTCAAT
>JAFATZ010000278.1 GCA_019243675.1 Ktedonobacteraceae bacterium
TCGTCGCCACAGCACGATAACTAGGCAAGAAGATTCCTTTATAATGCTGACGCTCAACGAAGGTATGGATGGTCTCTCCGTAAGTAGCAATAGCCGCTCGTTTCATCACGCCGTCATCGTCCTCGTGTACCGTTGGTTCCAACACACTGCGGGCACCACGACTCATTGCTTCACGATAAGCTTGTTCGGCATCATCCACCCGAAATGCCACGTCCTTGACCCCATCCCCATGCAGTTTCACGTGCTCGGCGATTTCCCCTTCTGGACCAAGTGACGAGGTAACAACTAGGCGCACATTTCCCTGCTCAAGCACATAACTACTGCGATCACGGACACCTGTTTCCAGGCCAGCATACGCAATCGGTGTAAAGCCCCAGGCGTGACTGAAGTAGTAGGCCGACTGCTTAGCGTTGCCGACGTAGAACTCTAGGTAGTCGAAATTCTGGATAGGCATGAAATCACGTTCAGACATACATAGCTGCCTTTCTGCTCTTCGGCGTTTTGTCAAAAGATATCTCTTCAGATCGTTTCTTACGTATCCATGAGAGGCAGGTTAGGGTCGGCATGCTGCAACATAAATGCTTTGAACGCGCGAGCCGTCGCGGAGAGATTCTTATCCTTCAGATGCACCAGCCGCCACTGGCGCTCAATGGGAAAGCCCTCGACATCAAGGATGACCAGACGGTTCGTCTCCAACTCGATATCAAGAGCAACACGCGAGATGAGCGCGATACCCAGGCCAGCCTCAACGCTCTTTTTGATGGCGCTATTATTGCCAACCTCCATGCTCACCTGCAGCGGCAGACCTGCCTCCTGAAAAGCCTTTTCAAGCGCGGCCCGTGTTCCTGAACCGTGTTCGCGCAACAGAAAACGCTCACGCGCTAATTCTGTGAGGGGAGCATTGACACAACCAGCAAGGCGATGGTTCGGAGGAGCTACGATTACCAATTCGTTAAGCGCAAATGGGGCAACAAAGACCGGAGCTTCGCTAGGAATCTTTCCCATGACGACCATATCAAGATGGTTATTGAGCAAGTCATCCACCAGATAGTCGCGGTTCGCCACCTTGAGCATTATCTCGACGTTAGGGTACATCTTCTGAAATTCGCCGAGTAGTGCTGGGATAACATAGCTACCAACGGTTGTATCAGCGCCTACACTCAAGCGGCCAAAGTAAGGGCTGGCCAGGGAGCTCATCATCTCCATGGCCTCTTCGATCACCGAGAAAATCTTCTGGCTGTAGAGATAGAGTTCTTCGCCTGCCTGCGTGAGGTGCGTCTTGCGTCCGATTGTATCAAACAGTTTCACGCCCAGCGACTCTTCCAACTGGTGTATCTGAGCGGAGACGGCGGGTTGACTGAAGTTCAGCTCTTCAGCCGCACGTACATAACTACAATGTTTCGCAACTACTTGAAACGTCGCGAGTTGATGCAGATTCATATTGCGCATGGTGATCCCTGAACTCTCTATAGTACGACGCTACTCTTACTAGTAATAATAGTACTATGTCAGATGGCGTTGTCAATTGCTTCCGTGTTTTCCAAGCGTTTGATATAGTGGAGCGCACAAATAATTAGAACAGGGAAAAACCTAGACATGTCAGAGCAAGACGACCTTGCACAAGCCGAGACAGAGACGGACAATACTGTTAGGCTTCCCGCCTTGGAAAAGAAGCGGCTACCGTATCTAAAGAATAATGAGCAACTTCTGGCGTCCTCTCATAGTACTTCCAAGATTGACGTTGCCTGCACCGATAGGCTACTTGATGAAACAGTAGTGGTACCACTTTCCATTGCAGAAAATGTGACTACCCCTTTAATGCATCTCTCCAACGATAGTGTTGAAGCTGCTACACAGAATTTGCCACACGACAATGAAGTCACAGAACCGCACAAGAAAGGCTCGCTCCAGCAGCATATATACAACCTTCTCAAGCACACATACCCTTTACCACTCTCATCGCGCCGACGTGCGCTGCTCTTCATACTTGCTATAATAGTAGTAATGATAAGTACGGGC
>JAFATZ010000326.1 GCA_019243675.1 Ktedonobacteraceae bacterium
ATTGCTGAGGGCTTAGGGATCAGCGGTGAGCAGGTGCATGTGAAAGTGACTAGCATGGACGGTCACGATGAGATTGCTAGATTAGAGGGCATCGAAGCTCGTGTTTTGCTCAGTTTGTGGGAAGGGCTGTAGAGGAACCTGTCTATCTATGTCCGTCCTATCATCACCTACAGCCGTCACCCTGACTATTTCTTCAGGTCAAGAACTAGCAAAATTGCCGATGTGTTTCGCTTATCCAGAGGATATAGTACACACAAGGTATCAATCTTGATGGTACAGAAGGTACACAAAGGATAAGGTGAAACATGACTGCTTCAACTGATAATACACAGTTTCTACGCACACTTTCCAATCAAATGGCTGATGCTGTTGAACGTGTGAGTCCTGCTATTGTGCAGGTGAATGGTCGACAACAGCGGCCTGCTAGCGGCGTGGTCTATGCGCAGGACCTCGTGCTCACAGCGGCCCATGTGCTTGAGCGCGATGTAGATTTGACAATCCAAACTGCTGATAAACGTACACTGCCAGCACAACTGGTTGGTCGTGATCAGACGACGGACCTGGCAGTGCTACGCGTGGCGAACCTAAGTGTAGCAGCCGCAGACGCGACGGAGGAGAATGTGCGCATCGGGCAACTGGTGATAGCGGTAGGTCGCTCGAACGAAGAGGGGCCAATGGCAAGTTCGGGTATTGTGAGCGCTATCGGCGGTCCACTACGCTCTGGTCGTGGTGGCATCATCCTTGAGCGCTATATCCGCACCGATGCCATTCCCTATCCTGGCTTCTCCGGTGGGCCACTTGTCGATACGCAAGGCAAGGTTATCGGCATTCTGACAACCGGCCTGATGAATAACGTCACGCTAGCGATTCCGATGACCATCGCCAAGAAGGTCGCCGACACACTAACGAATCACGGCTATGTCAAGCGCGGCTACCTGGGTATTAGCAGCCAGTTGGTGCAGGTACCACAGGCACAGCGGGCAGGACGAGAACAGGAAGTTGGCTTGCTCATCGTCAGGGTCGATGACAATAGTCCGGCACAGCAGGGCGGTGTAATGCTCGGTGATATCCTGGTTGCCATCGATGGTCACGCTATCAAGGACGCTGAGGACTTGCAGTTACTTTTGACCGGAGAGCGCGTTGGCAAGGCTGTCCCCGTTGACGTTATCCGTGGCAACGAGCTGCAAACGTTACAAGTCACGATTGGACAGCGCAAATAGCCAAGGGGAAAGACACATGACACAGACAATAGTTCCTTCTACACAATCGTCACTTCCTCTGCCAGATGCCTTCTCGTCGGCAGTCGTCGAGATGTTCGAGGCCGCGCAGCCAGCTATCGTGCAGGTACACGTCGAGGGACGCGGAGGCGGGACGGGCGTGATCTGCCAGCAGGATGGGCACCTCATCACTAACAATCACGTCGTGGCTCGTGACAACGCGAAAGTGCAGGTGTTGCTTTCGGATGGTCGCACCCTTGATGCCACTGTGTTATATCGCGAGCCACGCCTCGACCTAGCCATGCTCAAGGTACACGGGGACAACTTCAAGCTGCTCTCCTTTGGCGACTCGACAAAGTTGCGCGTTGGCGAGTTGGTCTTCGCCATTGGGCATCCGTGGGGCCAGCGCTGGGCAGTTACAGCGGGCATCGTGAGCACGATGAGAACGGCGCAACTGAGCGACAACCTGATCACGCAGTACATCCAGTCGGACGTACGCCTAGCACCCGGCAATTCAGGTGGCCCACTGCTCAACGCCGATGGCGAGGTCGTTGGCATCAACGCCATGATCTTCGGCGGCGACCTCTCGGTCGCCATCCCGAGCCATGTCGTCAACAAGTGGATCAGTGGCCTCCCACAACGTGGTATCAAGCTGGGCATTGAGATCATGACGGTAGAGCTGCCGAGTACTATTCAGGGCCTACCAGCTCAGCAGGCGTCGGGTGTGCTGATCGTCGGCATTCGCCCCGAGCGGCAAGCCAAGCACAGTGACCTCTTTGTCGGCGATATCCTGCTCGCGGTGGCAGGTAAGGCAGTCAACGATACGGAGACACTGCTGCAAGCGCTCTCGCAAAGTACCGCACTCGATATGTTACCCGTAACGCTTCTACGCAAAGGCCAACTCGTCAAGCTTAACATAGCCGTCTCTTGAGGACTTACATACAGCTTTGCTACTCTTGCCTATAAAGGCAAGAGTAGCAAAGGAATCTCCATTTCCTCCGGCAACAGACCACCATGATGCCCATAAAAGTTCATTGTGAACTTACCTTCTTCATACCACCACACCGTCTCGTTTTTGTAGGGTAACACAACTACATTGCCTAAGCGCTGCAGAAAAACGGGCGTGGGCTGCTGCTGCCCAAAGAAGTGCTCTGCGAGTAGATCCCGTGTACAGTAAACTTCGGCGTGCCCTGCGAGGGATTGTTGCAACAAGGCCACTGCTTCATCGAGAAGCTCCTCTTTGACATAGAGGAACATGTCGCGAGCCGAGCCAGCAGGAACGAGAGGCTGTCCCCTTGCGTTGGTTTTTAGATAGCGCTCAATACCTGGTATCCGCTTGTTCAGATAGTAGGTTCTCGCCGAATCTACTTCGACCTGACCATGATCGGCGCTCAGTATAAGTAGTGTGCTGCCGACCTGACCATAGACGTTTTTGTAGAAGAGCTGATCCATCATATTTAGAAATGTCTCTATCTCCTCTGTCGTCTGCTTGGCAAGCGGACCATAGCGGTGGCAGATGAGGTCAATGCGATCAAAATAGACGGTATAGTAGCTCGGAGTGGCATGCTGTTGTTTGAGCAGTTCAGAGAGATATATCAGTAACTCTTGCAGGCTGTTATAGGGGTGTAACTTGCTACCACGAAACATGACATCTGAATAGGTAGAAGACGCATACGCCTTGGGTAGGAAGGCTTGCGCATTGATTCCTTGTGCCTGTAGTCGAGCGTAGAAGGTCTGCTGAGGAAAAAACGCTTCAGCAGGCACAGAGGAGAGCTTCAATGAATCGGGCATCTGGCCAGCATAGGAGAAGAGTAGTGGCGAGATCATCGCATCCACCAACGGCTCATAGTAGTTCCATTCATAGATGCCACTCTGCCCCACTTCAAGTCCTGTGTGGATACAGGTAGCATGGGCTGCCGTAGTCGAAGGAAATTGTGACGTCATTTTTGAGACTACCCCTTGTGCTAGGGCGGTTTTAAGAAAATTGTGCTTATGCGCCCAAGGTTCAAAAAAGCGCCAGCCAAAGGCGTCAGCGAAAAAGAAAACTACCGTATCATAGCGGGTAGGCAAATCTGCAAAAACCTCTTTAGGAAGCATACTCTGCCCAGTACCCGAGAGGAGAAACTCAATCGTCGCGGGGATATGGGAGAAACAATAGGAATCATAACGGGGACGGACAAAATTGTGAGAGAACGTTGAGTTGCTGATTGCACGCAACGATGCCGTATTGAGCATGCTCATCCTGCTTCCTGATTATCTACTAAAAGTGGCTGTGAGTGAAGTATATCACGAAAATCGAGCCAATAGGGATAAACGGCACCTTTTCGCCTTAAGAGAATAGTAGTCCAAAAGACGTAAAGTAATCTAACAGCAGCCTTGATTCGTATTCCCGTTTATGGGGTCTTGTGCTATTGTGCCCATTTCTAGTTTTAATTCTTTTCGTAGTAAGTAACAAGTAAGAGAAACTTTTCGAGAAGATCACTTGTGAAAGGACCATTCTAGTGAAGAAACGTAGCATTGTCATTGTAACCGTATTTGCTCTACTTGCTCTCGTTATTGCGGGAGCGATCTTCGTCCCAAGCCGTATCTCCGTATCGGCTGCCCCAGCAAGCCACTATTCCCGCGCATGTCCAGTGGCGCTTCCGGGTCAGGGCTCCTGCGATGCTCTTGTGCTCGATCCTGGCAATATGCAAACCAATACACAGAACAGTTCCTATTTCCGTGTATGCCCAGCAGCGCTTCCGGGTCGGGCTGCCTGCAATGCCCTTGTCCTAGCTGCTAGCAAGACGCAACACAATGCGGCGAGTGGACCTTCAGGATACGGCCCCCAGGATCTACAATCCGCCTACAATCTCCCATCGGCCGGAAGTGGCCAGACCGTAGCTATTGTTGATGCCTTTGATGATCCTAATGCAGAGTCTGATCTAGGTGTCTACCGCTCTCAGTACGGCCTTCCCGCTTGTACAACGGCCAATGGCTGCTTTAAGAAAGTAGACCAAAATGGGGGCAGCAACTATCCTCAGAGTGATAGCGGCTGGGCACAAGAGAGCTCCATCGACGTAGATATGGTCAGCGCTATCTGCCCAAAATGCCATATTTTGCTTGTCGAGGCCAACGATAATACTCTGGACAATCTGGCTAAGGCAGTCGATAGAGCCGCTCAGTTGAAGGCGAACGTCATTAACAACAGCTATGGCGGCTCTGAGTCATCTGATGAGAAGAACTTCGATTCATCCTACACTCATCCCGGCATAGCTATCACAGCCGCCTCAGGTGATAGTGGCTACGGAGTTGAATATCCAGCTACATCGCCGCATGTAACTGCTGTTGGCGGCACTTCCTTGAGCACAGCAAGCAATGGGCGTGGCTGGAGCGAGACAGCATGGAGTGGTGCAGGAAGCGGTTGCAGTGGAGTATTTGGCAAACCCAGTTGGCAGAAGGATAGCGGTTGCAAAATGCGCACTATTGCTGATGTCTCTGCAGATGCCGATCCCAATACAGGAGTTGCAATCTACGACAGCTTCGCCTCCAATGGTAATTCATGGTTGATCTTTGGCGGTACTAGCGTATCCGCAGCCATTATATCCGGGGTCTACGGTCTAGCAGGCAACGCAAGTAATATCAACGGTGCCTCCTATGCCTACAGTCACACAAGTAGCCTGAACGACGTGACGAGCGGCAGCAACGGCAATTGTGGTAACTATCTGTGCAACGCCGGACCTGGCTACGACGGCCCAACTGGCCTTGGAACCCCCAACGGGACGGGGGCGTTCTAGAGCAGACAAAGATAAAAGAGAATATATACTAGTTGCTAATTTATAGCAATTAGTATATATTAGCATTAGGGAAAGTGAGCTTCACGATAAAAGCGCGCCTCTCCTCGTGGAAGAGGAGAGGCCCCTCTTCAAAAGCGGTTGCAACCTCAATACCCACACCATAGCGCATTTCTATGATTCCTATCGGCTCAAGAGCATCCGCTCTGTGGTAATCCACCGCTCCATCTAGTCTCTTTATTTTCAATAGTCCTAATATGGCGTACATAAGACTCGCTATTCAATGAAAACTCTGGTATAATCTTGTCTAACAGAATATGAATGGTCCATATTAGGGAGCGGAAAAATGCCTATGAAGACACATGAAACTATTTGGGGAAGCACGTGGAACTTTCTACGAGCCTCCACATTCACATCGCGCCTCCTTCCTCGCCCGCTTCAGCATCCTGCAGTCGGCTACTTAGTCGCGTTCCTTGCGCAGGCATTAGCCGTCATAGTGATGACCTTGCTCGTCTACTGGTTTTCGCCCTTTCGGTTTGTCGCGGCACCGATTATGCTAGTGGTTCTTGTCGTGGCACTCTGCTGGGGTCTTGGCCCAGCTCTGGTAGCGACAGTTGTAGGAGCCAGTTTGCCGTATTTTTCTCTGCCGATGACTCGTTCAGAGGTCGTGATCGGAGTGTGTTTGTGGCTAGCAGTTGGCGTCATCATCAGTCTGCTGGCCAGCCAGACTCAGCGCGCTCGTCTGAAGGGAGAAATTGCACAACAGGACATCAAGGAAGCAATGCAGCGAGCGAGTCAACTGGAGACAATCTTCGAGACGATAACCGACGCTTTGCTCGTGTATGATACGCAGGGAAACGTGACGCTTGCCAACCAAGCGGCCAGTCGACTTAATGTTCACTGCCATGGTCAACAAGGAGGTAAAGACCTTTTGAGCCAATACCAGGTTCGTGACTGCGAGGGAGTGCTACTTCCCCCAGAGCGGAGACCTTGTCAGCGTGTTCTGCAAGGAGAGACACTGACAGGTACAAATGCCCAGGAAGTGCAGGTGCCATTTCCCGACGAGCGTGTCGTTGAATTGAGTGTTACAGGCGCTCCCATTCATGATGGGTATAGCCAGATTAAGGGAGCAACACTCCTCTATCGTGACGTGACCGAGCGACGCAGGCTCGAACGAAGGATACAGACAACCCTGGAGGCGTTGCTGGAGATAGCAGATAAGCTGGTGAATTTACCTGAAGAGACAGAGCGGGATGTTGGAGCAAGCAACAAAGGTGCTCAGCAGCTTGTAGAACTGCTCAGCCGCATCCTGGGATGTGAACGCGTAAGTATCATCACCATTGAGCAGGAGACACAAGCACTCTATTCGCTGGCAGTGGTGGGGCTGCCCAGCGAACAAGAACAACTATGGCAGCAAAAGCAACCCCACAACAGCTTGAGTGAGTTGTTACAAGATACTTCGATTGAAGCAGGACTACGATCTGGCGAAGTTCTGCTGCTGGATTTTACCCAGTTGCCATTACGCGAGCGTCCGAACCCCTACGGCATTCAGAGGATGGTACTTGCCCCTATGAAAGTTGGTGACCGACTCATTGGCATGCTAGCACTGAATCATGCAGGAACAACACATTTCTACACGCCTGGGGAGCTTGTCCTGTTCAAGGCGGCAGCCCAGCTTACGGCATTGTTTATCGAGCGGGAGCGACTACTCGACGAACGAGCACAAATGCAAGCAAGAGGACTGAGCTTACGCGAAACGCCGCAGCACTGGAACGAATTCATCGGCATTGCAGGGCATGAACTGCGCACCCCCTTGACGACAATGAAGGCCAGCATTGAGTTCGCCCAGAGACATCTAGATAGAGTGAAGAAATACGAAGTCAACTTACCACCGCCAGTAAGAGATTATTTCGCCACATTGCGTAGTTGTCTTGATAGGGCGGAGCGTCAAGCCAACCTGCAAAGCCTTTTGATCAGTGATCTGCTCGATGTCTCTCGCCTGCATGGAGGCTATTTTAAGTTGCGCTCAGAGAGGTGTGATCTACCCACGCTGGTACGCGAGGTGGTTGAAGATCAGCGCCTGCTCTCACCTACACGCAGCATTCTATTGGAGCTTTCGGTAGGAGAAATGATGAACGTGCTGGTTGACGCAAATCGTATGCGCCAAGTGATTAGCAACTATATCTCTAATGCTCTAAAGTACTCTGACGCAGACAAACAGGTTGTGGTGCGCGTTGAGCGCGATGATGCTCATGCCTATGTCCTCGTACACGACCAAGGACCAGGACTGTCAGAAGCAGAGCAACAGCGCATCTGGGAGCGATTTTACCGTGTACCGGACGTGCAGATCAAAAGTGGTTCGTCGGCGGGACTAGGGCTAGGATTGTACATCAGTCGCATGATCGTTGAACAGTTGGCAGGAACAACTGGTGTACGCAGCACGCTAGGGGAAGGCTCGACCTTCTGGTTTGCATTGCCGCTACAGAAAAAGGACTAACACAAAGATGACGTTTGTGGCGAAGCAAGGACTTACAGCAACAGAACTGTCAGAGATAGAAGCGCTCATGGCTCTCTGTAACGCCTACGAAAAACTTGACTTGAAACTCAATTTGGGGACACTACGTATGCGCCCGCAAAAGGAAACTAGCGATTTCCTCTACTATGAAGATGGGCACCTCGTCGGTTTCCTACCCATCTTCAGCTTCAACCCTGGAGAGGCCGAGATCAGCGGTATGGTCCACCCAGACTATCGCCGACGGGCCATTTTCACTACTCTGTTCAAGGCAGCTCAAGCAGAATGCCAGCGCAGGAAGGTAAAAACACTGCTGCTGATCGTTGGGCATACCTCTCGTTCCGGTCAAGCCTTCGTACAAACGCTCAGGGTACACTATCATCATTCCGAGTACAAGATGGAATTGGCAGAGGTGAAACCATTGTTATCAGTAAATGAGCACCTCTCCTTCAGAGAAGCAAAACTGGATGAAGCGCAGATACTGACACACATAACTGCCGTCTCCTTTGACTTACCGGAGGAAGGGGTAGATTGGTACAGCGAGAAAGCGCTGAGGCAACCAACGCGCCGTTATTACGTTGCTCTGCTTGGTGATACCTATATAGGCAAGGTTGACGTAATATTCGACGAGCAGAGCGCCTACATTGCTGGAGTTGGGGTTTTGCCAGCCTACAGAGGGCGTGGCTATGGGCGACAAATACTGGGGCGCACCATACGGGAGATACTCGCCACTGGCCAACGGCACATCGTACTTGAAGTGGCAACTAACAATAAAAATGCACTCTCACTCTATCACTCATGTGGTTTCAGGGAAACGGGCAGTGATGACTACTACAGTCTGCAAGAAATGTAATAAAGCAATCTATGGAAGCTATGTCCGAGCTACGGGGGCCTACTGGCATCCAGAGCATTTTGTGTGTACCCATTGTCATAGACCCTTGGGGAATAGTCCGATTTATGAGCAGCAGGGAATGCCCTATGATGCAGCATGCTATCTTGAACTGTTTGGCAAACGTTGCGCCTACTGTGGTAAGCCGCTGAATAGTTGGATGCACGATCAATGGGGCACCATTTTCTGTGAAGAGCACCAACGGCAATTTCCCCACTGCGCCTACTGTGGCCGTCTCGTCTCGCCGCAGCAGCAAAAGACGAGTATGAAGGGGCATGAGAATGTACGCTGCCCCGTTTGCCAGTCTACCGCTATCGAGACTGTCGCTGATGCCGAGCCGATCTTTAGTCGTTTGAAACAGTGGATAGGCAGCCAGGGCCTCCGCTACAATAATCTGCCCATCAAGCTTGAGTTATGTAACCGCGCTAAGCTTGCCCAGTACTTGGGAGGACAAACTGAGTCGCATTCGCTGGGTGCAACTATGCACGTCAAGTATATGCAGAATGGCCAGCATATACGTACAGAAGTAAGCGGAGTAGCCGTACTGGCCGGCCTTCCATCCACACTCTTTCAGGGCGTCACCATTCACGAACTTGGTCACGTCTGGCTAACTACACATGGCATAGAACATCTGCAACCCTGGCAAGAAGAAGGCTTTTGTGAATTGCTGGCCCATCGCTACTACATGCACATGAATACTACTGAGAGCCTCTACCATGCTCAATGCATTGAGAAAAACCCGAACAGGGTGTACGGCGAGGGCTTTCGGCGTGTGCGCGCCATCGCTGCATGTGTGGGGTTTGAACGGTTGTTGGAGGTGTTGAGGACGACGAAGCGCATGCCTAATTGAGATGTTTGTTTTACTGCTCACACTCCTAATCGAGAGCGTAATGAGGCAGCACTAAATCGTACGTACTCTAGATTGGAGTTAGGAAAACAACGTTCCGCTCGTAGACGTGGAGCTGCCCATGCCAAAGCACCCAGCAACGCTTTTTTCTTGCTGTCTATACGTTTTGCATGGTGGCTCTTCAAGTGCCTCTCGGGTAGGAGAATTTGATCCCGATGGGGAAGAACCTCATGCTGTGCTAAGGATGTTGCTCTCTCAAGAAGCATACGAACACCCTGTATATCCTCTAAGGCAATCGTTTCATGCGTCAGATATCCCTCTTGATCGAAGTTGTGTTTGTTGCGTGTTGGGATCATTAAAGAGGTGACGTGAGGACAAGGACTGAAAAATACATAAGGAATTGCGTTACAATTGCCAATAGATGGACCATGTTGTGTCCTTACTTGCACGGTATCTCTGGCATGTAACATCAGGGCTTCCGCAAGGTTTTGCCTCCCTGCCTGTTGATAGGATAATTCATGATCGGAAACGCGAATGAGTACACCTGAATCATAATTCAGTTCTTGAGAGGGGGTGATCTCTCGTGTTCTTGATGTTGAGCCAACTAACCCTGCCTCAAGCACGATAATGTGCATTGTATTATGTTGCCTGTGCTATAATCACATCGACTAACACAACTCTACACTTAAGGAGTGTACCACGATGCAGCACGTTCAGGGCAAACAACCAAAGAGGCGTA
>JAFATZ010000294.1 GCA_019243675.1 Ktedonobacteraceae bacterium
GGCCGCTCTGCCCATGCCATCTTCTCGGGGCCAATGGCGAGGCGCTGTAGACCGTGCGTAATGAGGTTGGCTAATGTGGCTCGGCGGTAGGTGACTGAACCACGTATGTCGTCGATGGGTCTGACGTCTTCCTTGGCGAGTTGGCCAACTTGACGACAGACACTATCGTTGAGTTGCTTGCCACGCAGGTATGCCTCAACGGTAGTGGCGTGGACGATAGTCGGCGCTAGGCAGCCTAGAGTGATCTGTGCATCACTGACATACCCATCCAGAACCGTCAGTACAAAAGCAACGTTGATGACCGAGATCGCTTGTGCGCGTCGTAGTCCCAGTTTGAGGAAGAGTCCGTGCTGCTGAGTCGTCATAGCGGGAAAGCGAATCTCGCACAGCAACTCGTCCGGGTGCAGCACAGTGCGGCGCACGCCACGGTAGAAGTCGCGTAGAGGCACCACACGCTCGCCCTGGCTACTCGCCAGGATCACCTCAGCGCCTAGTGCTAGCAGCGGCGTGATAGTGTCATTAGCAGGCGAAGCGGTGACGAGGTTACCAGCCACAGTGGCACGCGTGCGAATCTGTGGAGCCCCGACCTCCCAACAAGCCTGTGCTAGTGGTGGAGCATATTGCACACATGCTGCAGATGCTACGACATCGTTATGCGTAGCAAGTGCTCCAAGGTGAAGCCAGCCATTCTCATAGCGTACGTACTTCAGGTCATGCAGAGCACTGATATCAATGAGCGTAGCAGTCGGGTGTATACCGCGCTGTAGTTCAACTAGCACATCGGTGCCACCCGCGATGAGTCGCGCCTGCCCGCCCTGCTCGTGCAACAATGACAACGTCTCCTCAAGACTGCTTGGTTGTAGATAATTTTGCCACATAGCTCAAGTTCCCCGGTAGGTGCTGTAAGCCCAAGGTGAGATCAGTAACGGGATATGGTAGTGAGCCGTGGGGTCGGCGATGCCGAAGCGGACCGGAACACCATCCAGAAATGGCGGTAGCGTAGTCGTCACTGGCTGCGCATTGAAGTAAGCTCCTACAGCAAACACCAATTCATAGACGCCTGCAGTCAACTCCTCATCTGCCAGCAGCGACTCATCTACCCGCCCATCGGCATTGGTACGTACCGTCTTGAGGTGGACACGCTGCATATCTTGCGTCTCTGTAGGTTCCAGCCGCCATAGATCGATCAACATACCAGCGGCAGGGCATCCATGCACTGTATCAAGCACATGTGTGGTAAGACGGCCTCCCATCTCTCTTCCTTCCTCTTGCTCATATGTCCCTGGTGAGCGTTAATTTTATTGTCCCGTACGCCGGAAATGGTTCGCTGTATACCTTCATCTTGGCATCAGTGTCGGAGGTAGCCACCGGATCCTTTGTGCGATTCTGCGCTTCAAACGAAACTTCGCTGAGCTGTGGAAAGCGTCGTAGGAGACGCTGTCCCATCTCATGCACGAGATGCTGTATCGACTCGCTCACAAACTCGTGAAAGACAACTTGCACGAAATCACGCACCTGCTCAGCAGCGACATAGTGTTTGAAACTAGGGTCCACCAAGTCAAAACTATTTATATACTTCCAGTATACATCCAGATAGAGAAACAGTGGGCGATCAGATCGCTCCGGCAGCGTCGTATAGCTATCACGCACAAAGTGTGTGAAAGCGCTACCCGTCACCTTTAGCAACTGCAGCCCAATGCACCCACAGCGATGCACGCTGATTACAATGTTCTCGTTCACACGAGTGAAATCGAGCATTGCCATCGCATAGTCGGCATGGGAACGGCTAAACAGCACATTGCTCGGTTTGAAAGTAGCAGCGTCAGGGACACTCGTGGCTGTGAAGGGAAGTTCACGACCTGTAAGGCACAGTCGTTCCATCTGTGGATAGGTTGCCAAGAAATGCTGTCCCAGCATAGCAAGAAAGCCCTCAAGCGTCGCGCCATCGAACACGAGCGCTTGCTTGAGCACAAAGTTCTTCATACTATCGGTTGCCACCACATTCGAGTTGTCGCCATGCGTGTAAGCCGAGAGAAAATTGTCGCCGAAGACCTCGACATCCACCTCCAGCGCGAACACAACATTGTCTCTGCCCGTAAAAGAGGATTCGTGAATTGGCGTAATGCCCTTCAGCGGGGTGGCATAGACGCGGTACACTGGCACACAAAGCTTGCCATAGCTGATCTGCCATCTTGTTGACATAATATCATGTCTCCTCTTCGTAGACAAGGGATATGATAGTCAGTTAGATTATATCAGCACTGTAACCCTATGAGAACTCTAGCGTAGAGAAGGCTGCGCTACACCTGGGGCAGATTCAGTGTGCTGTGTTGCCAGGATACCTGTCCGTCTTACATAGACAATCAGTAGCAGCGAGAGGATAGCCCACCCAGCGAAGAGAACCTGAGTCCACAGAACGCTACCCATCAGATCCAGCACACTGAAGGTCGTGCTATCAATTACGAAGTGACCCAGTATCGCTAACGGGAAAAAAATGGGCGAGCGACGATAGGCCATGACGGAGAGGGTGGCCCAACTGAGATGGCAAGGGATTGCTTCAATGCGACTAGTAGCTATAAAAATGTAGAACCACGGACTGTGAAGTACCTGGATGACAGTCGGCTGGCCTCTTATGAGAAGCTGAGGGGCAATTAATGCAAAGAGCACAGGGGCAATATTTACGAAAGCCAAGTAAATAGCTTCCATCCCACCATGCCCGACTCCCGCCATCAAGGCCCCATCAGCGGTACGGTTTCTACGCATGGGACCAACACGGAAGCTCAGATAACGCATCGTTTCTTCACAGAAGGCAAAGATTAGTGGGAGGAAAACTGCTACTAGCAGAATTTGATTTTTGATACCCGTAACCTGTACAAGTAAGAAAAACGGCTGTTCAATGACCAAAATGAGAATATAGAAGACTGCGGCGATGAAGAACACGCTTAGAGGAACGCCTAGACGCTTCCTAAAGACACCTGCTAGCACAAAAGGACCAACGATAGCAACTAGTATTAGCACAATAAAAGCAAGCCAGTTTGCGACACCCATACAACATCTCCTAGTGTATGCTGTTCGATGACAACACTTCTCTATCCTAAGATTCGGCTAATCACTATTAGAACGCGAGGAACGTAGACTTTTCGGATACCGACTCGTGATCGGTTTGTCTGGATTAACTCTTTGCTACAGGAAGGCGTAATAGTGAATAAGGGTCTTGAGGAGTGAAGTCACTAAGAGAAGCCTAGATAGCTTCTAGTCAGGAGGCAGTATGAAACATCCAACTGTAGTACTGTACGGCAGTGGTTCAAAAAAGTTAGTCAGTTATTTCGTGCAAAGAAACGAAGCGTACGGGCAGTGGGTTGCAAAACTGCTACATGGCCAATTTGCTGGCAACTTTGATCTAGATGCAAGGTATAAGCAACCTGTTTACTATATTCCTGTAAGAACTCCAGTGATGAGTTTTGAGCAAGCTAATAGGCTAGGAATTAGCTCCCCAGAGCATCTTTTGGGTGGCATCGTTCCTATTGGCTACTTAGCAACAAAAGTCATAACGCACGGCTTAATTGCTGAAAACGTACACAAACCACATGGGTGGTCCAACACGTTCGCCGATGTGGTCAAAGATATTGTTCTCCCCGGTTTTAGTGTCTTTAGCAAAGAAGATGCAATACAAGCAGCGTCGCACTTGCTCAAAGGCGGAGAAGTTCGGTTTAAACCAGCGCTTGCCAGAAGTGGCAGAGACCAGGCAGTTATTTCTCGTCTAGAAGAGCTTGATTACCGCGTCTCTCAGATGGATGCGGACGAACTACGAACGTATGGCTTGGTGCTAGAAAGAAATTTGCACGACATCCGTACCCTAAGTGTTGGCACACTTCTACTTGCTGGCAAACACATCAGCTACTATGGTTCCCAACGTATGACGATCAATAATCAGAGAAGCGTCGAGTATGGTGGTTCGGATTTATTTTTTGTCAAAGGCACTTTTGAGCATTTGCTTCAGCTTGTGGTACCAGATGATATTCGTCTGGCTATAGCGCAGGCAATAACCTATGATACAGCAGCCCTGTGTCACTATCCTGATGTTATTGCTTCCAGAAGAAACTATGATGTCGGACAAGGATATGATCAAGATGGAAACTTTTATTCAGGCGTGCTTGAACAATCCTGGCGTATCGGGGGGGCGACAGGGGCTGAACTGTGTGCCTTCGAGATGTTCCAAAAAGACCCAGCAATTATCTCGGTCGAAGCATCTACCTTCTGTGAGTTCGGGCAAGAGGCGAAAGTCCCTGCTCAGGCAATCGTACAGTTCGATGGTATAGATAGTGG
>JAFATZ010000009.1 GCA_019243675.1 Ktedonobacteraceae bacterium
GCCTGTAGGGCATTCGTCTTACCTGCACGATAGTCATTCACAGCTTTAGTATTTTTAGCGATCACCTCCTCAATAATGCGCTCCAATGTGCTCAAATCGCTGATCGGTGGCTTGATGCCCCGGCGTTCGACAATCGTCTCTGGCATTTCACCGGTGGCAAAAGCCTCATCCACTATCTCTTTGCCTTGCTTGCCAGTGATGCGCTCTTTATCGAGCAGATCGAGCAGGTTCGCTAGGGCAAGAGGAGAAAGAGGACAATCCTGCACAGTTGTCGAATGGGCATTGAGCAGGCGTACTACCTCGCTCAATAGCCAATTGCTGGCAACCCTGGCACGTGCTTTGCGCTCACTTCCCTGTGATACCGCCATAACGCGCTCGAAGTAGTCGCCCAGGGCCTTGTCTTCGGTCATCACATTAGCATCTTGCTCCCCAAGTCCGTATTCGCTCTGGTAGCGTCTACGCCGAGCATCGGGTAATTCTGGCAACATGCTACGGATCTCTTCAATACGCTCGCGGCTTATCACTAATGGAGGCAAGTCAGGCTCCGGGAAGTAGCGGTAGTCGTGGGCTTGTTCCTTGGAGCGTTGGGAGACGGTTATCCCCCTGTTCTCGACCCATCCACGTGTCTCTTGTTGTATCACCCCGCCAGAGCGAAGTACTTCTATTTGCCGTTGCGCCTCGTATTCAAGAGCACGCTCTACAGAGCGGAAGCTGTTCATATTTTTGATCTCGCTCTTCACTCCTAACTTCTGTTGCCCGCGAGGACGCACAGAGATATTTGCATCACAACGCAGACTTCCCTCTTCCATACGGCCAGAAGAGACGCCTAGGTACACTAGTATCTCGCGCAGCTTCTGCATATAGAGCCGAGCTTCTTCGGGGCTACGCATATCTGGCTCGCTCACAATCTCCATTAGCGGCGTGCCAGCTCGGTTCACATCGATTAAGCTATAGCCTTGACGATGGCTGAGACGGGCCGTATCTTCCTCTAGATGAACGCGTGTAATACCAATGCGACGCGACTGGCCGTGCAAATCAATCGTGAGATAGCCATCACGGCTGAGGGGAACATCATATTGCGAGATTTGGTAGCCCTTCATCAGATCAGGATATGGATAGTTTTTGCGATCAAATTTCGAGTAGGCAGGAATAGAGCAGTTGAGCGCCAGAGCGGTCATGATGGTGTAGGTGACAGCCTCCTGGTTGATAGCCGGGAGCACGCCTGGCATACCCATACAGATAGGACATACATGAGTATTGACAGCCTCGTTCGCGTAGCCTGTGCTGCAGCCGCAGAACATTTTGCTTTTTGTAAGCAGTTGCGCGTGAACCTCAAGACCGATCACAACTTCAAAATCAGTACTAATAGGGACAGATGTTGTTGTCATTACTTTCCACCTTGCATAGCATTCTTTGCTCTTGCTTTAGTAGTAGTTTAGTCCTTTTCAGCTTCCGCGTCAATGGGAAAAGCATAGCAATTTTTCTATTGAATACCCCCCAAATGTACTATGCTAACAAACTACTTACCAGAGAAGTCAACAAGGCTTTCCCATGCTGGCAGAAAAGGACATCAGTGGCTGTCCTAGCCTGCCCAGAAAATGAGAGAAGTGGCTTGGTGCGGGCGTTCACCCGCACCAAGCCACTTCTCTCAAAACTTCGGGGGTGGGAGGTTCGGCCAGTATCAGCAGAGTAGCAACGCCACTGAGAAGTCTTACGAGAGTTGGCTTTTTTAGCAAAATGCAGTATACTTTGTCTTAACATATGCCGACAGATACTCAAAGTTACACAAGTGTGTAATGCCCACGACGGACAGGAGAGCAAGTAGATATGGCACTGATCAACATGGCCAAGCGAGAGATTAACTGTAAGATCGTTTACTACGGCATAGGTTTGTGTGGCAAGACCACCAACCTTCACTATATTCATCAAACTGTCAATCCACAGGATGTCGGCGATATGGTCTCTATTGATACAGAGACCGAGCGTACCCTGTACTTCGACTTATTACCCCTCGAACTTGGCAAAGTCCACGGCTTTCAAATTCGTTTTCAACTCTATACTGTTCCTGGTCAGGTGCTCTATCAGCAGACACGCATCTCTGTGCTGAAAGGTGCAGATTGCGTCATTTTTGTTGCCGACTCGCAGGCCAGCAAGTTGCAGGAGAATATCGAATGCTGGAACGAGCTGCAAGAGCAACTGCGCCGTATGAATAAAGATGTGACAAATTTTCCCCTGGTTATGCAGTGGAACAAACGAGACCTGCAAGATGTCTTGGCCACCTCGGTGCTAGACAAATATCTTAACCCCTACCGTGCTCCCTGCTTTGAGGGTGTCGCAGTAACGGGCCAAGGTGTGATCGAGTGTCTACGTGTAGGTATCAATTCGACATTACAGAAGCTAGAGCGCATCTAATCTACGAGCGATAGTCTGGCAGCAGGAGTAATGCCAGCATCGTTCGCTAGAGTCCTTTCAGTAGCATGTATTTTCAAACGCTGCCACTCTTCTTCATTTCAGCACGAGCATTCAATTGTATCTTCACGCAATTTCATCTTAATTTTGATTGTTCACAACACGTTTTATGTGTATAATAGTGCCACAACGATAGGGCTTACATAGATTCCCTGCCATCACAGGGTAACCATATTTTGCGTGGTATAGTAATACTAAACGTGTAGGCAGTGTAGTTTTCCTTCGTGCTGTCTACCTTTCTTACGAGGGGGGTCGTATGGACACAATACGTGTCATCATCGTAGATGAGCAGCCGTTATTCCGCAGGGGTATTCGTGCTACCCTGGAAGAAATGGAAAACTGTATCGTCATTGGTGAATCAACTGATGCTGCAGACGTACTTGAGTTAGCACGCACAGGGAACCCGGATGTGGCCTTAATCGACGCCGGGCTGTCCTCTTCAGATCCTCTTGAAATAGCTAGGCAAACGCGTCATCTTGTACCGCGCATGGCTATCATTATGCTCACTCCTTCCGAGGATGAAGAGCGTTTATTTCAGTCTATTAAGGTTGGCGCTGCTGCCTACTATACCCGCAATGTCACCCCCGAAGAGCTTGTCGAGGCCGTTTGCAAAGTCAGCAACGGAGAGTACCTCATCAACGATGATGTGCTCTCTAAGCCGCAGCTTGCTAGTCGTGTGCTCAAATCGTTCCGTGAGTTGAACGTAGAAGAGGAGGGTACCGAAGCGAAAGATCTTTACTCGCCGCTCTCAACCCGTGAAGTAGAAATTCTGGACTATATAGCGCGCGGCAACAGTAACAAGGAGATTGCTAAGTCACTGAAGATCAGTGACCAGACTGTGAAGAATCATATTACCTCCATCCTTAAAAAACTGTCGGTCAATGATCGCACTGCAGCAGTTGTACATGCATTACGCCACGGATGGATCAAGATGCAGCAAGAATAGATGGGGGACTCATAGAAAGGAAGCCTGAGCCTATGAAAGTGTATGGCCGTATGACGGTCTTTCCTATCATGCCGATTCGCATTAACCGTCTCTACGAACTGGCATACAATTTGTGGTGGAGTTGGCATCGCGAGGCTCGCGCACTCTATAGAAAGCTTGATCCAGAGTTATGGGAACAGGTTGGGCATAATCCCGTTCGTTTCCTGAGCGAAGTGTCCCCACTATTGCTTGAGAAGGCTGCCCAGAATACAGAGTATTTGCAGCACTACGACAGCATCATCGATGATTTCGATCATTATATGCATTGTCCAGCGCGGGATATGTGGTTCCCGCACACCTACCCAGAGCATGTCAATGATACTATTGCTTACTTTTCAGCCGAGTTTGGGCTGCACGAGTCTCTGCCCATCTATTCCGGTGGCCTAGGTATCCTTTCAGGTGACCATTGTAAGGAGGCCAGCGATCTCGGATTGCCCTTTGTTGGCGTCGGCTTTCTCTATCCGCAGGGCTATTTTACTCAGCGTATCACCCGTGAAGGCGTACAAGAAGCATCCTACGATAAATTGCACTTTTCTGAAGCTCCGGCAGTGCCAGCTTTCGGTCCCGATGGCAATGAAGTCATGATTAGCGTTGATCTGCCAGGAAGAGCTATCTATGCCAAGGTATGGAAGTTGCAGGTTGGCCGCGTACCTCTCTATTTGTTGGACACCGATATTGCTCCCAATGCTCCAAGGGACCGTGAACTCTCCGCTCGTCTTTATGCAGGCGATCACGAGATGCGTATTTCGCAGGAACTGGTGTTGGGCATTGGTGGTGTGCGTGCATTACGCGCGCTAGGCATCTCACCTACATGCTGGCACATCAACGAAGGACATGCCGCCTTCTTCAACTTAGAGCGTTGCCGTGAACTGCTCGCCTCCGGTCTCAGTTTTAATGAGGCACGGGAGGCCGTCTCAGCAAACACGCTCTTTACCACCCATACTCCCGTACCAGCAGGCAACGATACGTTCAATTATGACTTGATTGATAAATATTTTTCTTCCTACTGGGGACAACTTGGCTTGAACCGCGATCAGTTTATGGATGTGGCACGTGAGGATCACGGTTGGGGTTCTACCTATGGCATGACTGTACTTGCCCTCAAACTATCGGGACAGCACAATGGTGTAAGCGCCCTTCACGGCCATGTTTCGCGCAGGATGTGGCAGTTCCTGTGGCCCGGTGTTGATGTCGATGAAGTTCCTATCGGTCACATCACTAACGGAGTGCATACCTTCTCATGGATTGCGCCTGAGTTAAATGAACTCTATGGGCGTTATCTTGACAAGGACTGGGGAGCACACGTTGATGATGTAGAGTTTTGGAGCCGTGTGGCTAATATTCCTGATGAAGAGTTATGGCGAACACATATGCTGCGCAAAGAGGCTCTTATCGCCTATGCACGCCGCCATCTCAGACAACAGCACCTACGACTAGGCGAGGGGTCACTGCAGATCAGCGAGTTCGACAAGATGCTCGATCCCACTGCGCTCATTATTGGCTTTGCACGTCGCTTCGCCACCTACAAACGTGCTACGCTCATCTTCCGCGATATTGAGCGTCTCAGTCGCATCGTCAACAATCCACAGTGTCCTATGCAAATCATCTTTGCTGGTAAAGCGCATCCTGCCGATAATGCTGGTAAGGCGCTTATTGAGCAAGTCTATCGTCTCTCGCGCAGCGATGCCTTTCGTGGTAAGGTCGTGCTGCTGGAAAATTACAGTATTGATATGGCTCGTTACTTGGTCTCCGGCACGGATCTCTGGCTCAACAATCCTGTACGACCATATGAGGCAAGCGGCACGAGCGGACAAAAGGCAGCTCTCAATGGACAACCCAATTGCAGCATTCTCGACGGGTGGTGGGCCGAGGCATATAATAGTAAAAATGGTTGGGCTATTGGAGAGGAGCGGGAGTATCACGATCAGGAGGCACAGGCCGAAGCAGACAGTCTCTCACTCTATCGCCTGCTTGAGGAAGAAATCATTCCTACCTTTTTCGACCGAGGAACCGATAGTGTGCCACATCTTTGGTTGGGTTACATGCGGGAGGCTATTCGCACCTGTACACCCACCTACAGCACACGCCGTATGGTTAAGGAGTATACTGATCACTACTACGTTCCAGCGATGCAACAGAGCCTCTATGTGGGTCAGAAACACTTTGAACAGGCCCGCACTCTTGCCGCTTGGAAGGAGTATGTGAGGCGAGGTTGGAATGATCTGGCACTCTATGTTGATGGGCGTCGCGAAGGACAGCTCAGCCTAGGCGAGAGTGTTGAAGTGCGTGCTTGGGTACGTGCTGACCAACTCAAGCCAGAAGACTTCAGTGTAGAACTCGTCTACGGAGAGGCAAACGACGAGCAAGTCATTGGACAGTACAGCATTCCTATGAGCTATGTTAACCGCGAGTTGGATGGTTCCTACCACTACCAAGTGCGTTTGAAACCTGAAAAGAGTGGCAGTTTCGCTTACAACGTCAGAGTGGTACCCACCCACGAAGGGTTAATCAGCAAGTATGAACTGGGACTGGTGCGCTGGGCTTAGAGATGTGAGCAGCACTGCTGGATTTCTCCTAGAGAAAACTTATGACCCAATTACAAACAGATATCTCATTCCCTTGTTCTTGCTGAGATTTTATGATACAGTAAGATTACTCATAAAGAACTGTCTTTCGTCTTATGAAGGGGCAAACGAGGATATATGGTGATGATTACTTCATCAGCTCCCACTACTACGAAGACCATTGATGTCTTCTGCCTCTATGCGCAAGAGGATGAGAAAATGTGCGCAGGTATAGCCAAACACATACTCTCTTTGCAACGACGCGGTTACGTCAATTCCTTGCATACCCACAACATCACTGTCGGCGAGAAGAAAGAAGAGGTTGATCAACATATCGACGATGCCTCTATTATCTTGCTGCTGATGAGTCCTGACTTCGTCAAAGCTGACTTCTGCTATACAGAGCAGATGAAGCATGTCCTAGCAAAATGGCAGGCGGGGGAGACACGCGTGTACTTGGTGTACCTGCGTCCCATTGGTATGAGACTGCGAGGAACTCCGTTTTACGGGCTTACCTGCATACCCTTCGTCATAGAGTCTCTTACCAATACCTGGCAGTGGGGAACGCGTGAAGGGGCATATTTTGCTGTGGCGGCAGGGTTGCGTAGAGTTATTGAAGAGTTGAGAAGCCAGCAGGGTGAGGAGCAAGAAACAGAAGAAGCATATACAGCCAAATCACGACCGTGGTGGCTACCCTATGAGCGAAACCCATACTTTGTGGGTCGAGAGAAGGTTCTCGCTCAACTGCACCATGCATTCAAGGGTGAAAAACACCCCATCTGGGCAAAACTAGACAATATATATGCACTGACCGGACCTAGTGAGTGTGGTAAGACGCAGATCGCTATTGAATACGCCCATCGCTACCGCAACAAGTACAGTGCTGTGCTGTGGGCAAATGCTCATTCGCATGAGTCGCTTGTTCGCGATTATACTTATATAGCCCGCGTTCTGGAACTTCCTGAGAGGGATGCACCGGATTATACGGTGCTGATCTCTGCGGTGAAACACTGGCTTGAAACCCATGAAGACTGGCTGCTCATCCTCGATGATGCTCAGGAGCCTGAGAGAGTCTGTGACTTTCTTCCACTTGTGAGCAAAGGCTCTATTCTGATCACAACCACCTCAGATACTCTGCTCACTCTGGCTCAGGGTATTGCTGTAAGTGAGATGGGAATTGAAGAGGGAGCTCTTCTGCTCTTGCGACGAGCAAGCCTGCTGGCCCTAGACGCCACGCTCAATAGCCTTTCCGCTACTTTGATCAAAGAAGCTCAGGAACTAGTGTATCTGCTCTCTGGACATCCCCTGGCACTCGATATGGCCGGAGCCTACATCACAGAAACAGGATGTAGCTTGGCCGAATACTGCAAGCACTATCATGTGCAAGAGAAGAAGCATATTAAGAGGACGAATTCCTCCGAATGCTCCTCTATTTATCTGGCCACGTTGCTCAACCTTGCCCAACTTCCCTCTCCGGCCTTAGATATGTTGCGACTCTGTCATGCCTTACCCTCTGATGCTATCCCAACAGAAATTTGTCCGAACGCAGATAAAACTCCTGGATTGCGCACACTGGCAATGGAACCTATCTTCGCGCAGGAAGCCCTAGAGGTCCTCTCCTGCTACGCGCTATTGCGCCGTAGCATTGTTGCCACTTTCTCTCTCCCTACTATAGTCCGTAGCAGCGTGCAGCGAGATATAGATCCGAGTTGCCACAAGACATGGGCAGAATTGACGATTGCTGCTGTCTACGCTATTTTTCCCGACCCGTTTAAGCGTACTTTCTGGCCTCTGTGCAACCGTTCTTTACACCTTTTGCATCCCTGTGTAGAGTTGGTTGATCGCTATCAGGTGAGCACTATCTATGCACTCAACCTGTTCAGTCGCGCAGGACTCTACTTACGCGATCGTGGTGAGTACGCGGCATCTGAGCACCTCTACCGAACTGCCTTCAACCTCTTGGAGCAGTCGTTTGGTCCCGACGACCACATTCTAGTCGGGGGACTGCGCATTTTAGCTGATCTCGCTAAGCTGCAAGAGCAGTATGACAAGGCTGAAACCCTCTTGCAACATGCGCTCACCATCTGTGAGAAGGAGCATGGTACGACGGTTCATGCTGATAATGCACTGTTTCTTAACGATCTGGCAGCTCTCTATGAGGCACGAGGAGATCACGACGCGGCAAAACAGCTTTATGAACGCGCTCTTGCTATCAACGAGCAGGTGCTGGATCCTAAGCACCCCGACTTGGCAGGGAACCTGCACTCCCTAGCAAAACTGTACATACAGATAGACCAGTATGAGCAGGCCCTACCTCTGTTGGAACGCGCTTTCGCTATCTATCAACAGGTACTCCAGCCTCGTGATGTCAAGCTGGCATTTGTTACTACAGGGCTTGCACTCTGCTATGGCAAACTGGGCTATGAGGACAAAATGCTGACGATGCTAGACCGTGCCAATGAGGCCCTCAAAGCAATCACTATTCCGGCTGAGCCAGACCTTGGCGTCAAATATACCAATATAGCTGCCTTTTATATAGAGCAAGGAGATCAGGAGGCAGCTCAAGTGCTGCTTGAACAAGGATTACTCCTCAACCAGGAACGGCTTGGCCCCAATCACCCAGAAGTGGCCAGGACACTCAACAATCTTGCGTCTCTCTACCGTGGACTGGGCAAGGAGGGGTTGGCCTCGGAACTGTTCGAGCGCGCCCTTGCCATCGTAGAGCGATACCCAGAAGATGGAGAAATCTCCACCGACGATATCAATCTCAACAAAGCGTCTATCCTGAATAACATGGCCTGTTTCTACCGCGACCATGGTCATTTGAGCAGGGCAGAGCAGTACTTCGAACGTGCGCTAGCGCTCTTTGAACAAGCGCTTGGGCCAGAACATCCCAATGTAGCAGTTGTGCTGGTAAACTATGCAGAACTGCTCTGGCTACAACGACGCCGACAGAATGAGGCGATGCAGTTGGAAGCACGCGCCTTGCAGATCAAGGCCAAACACGAACAAGTCCCAACAGAGGGCTTGCCACCAGGTGTGTAGGGGCATGCTTCGTCAGCCCCTACGCACGATCAAGGTTTTGCCAGAAAATATGTAGACGTTCACGTAGCAGCGTGTGTGCTGGTGCGCGTAGGTAGGGGTCACTCTGCCACAGTTTAGCGGCGAACATGCGGGCTTGTTCAATAAGTTGTGCATCGCTCAAATCTGCTATACGTAGTTCCGGCATGCCACTCTGCCGCACACCCAAGAAATCGCCAGGACCGCGTAGCCGCAAGTCCTCTTCGGACAGGCGAAAGCCATCATCTGTCTCCTGGAAGACGCTGAGACGCTCCTGAGCTTGTAGGCTAGCATCGGCACTCAAAACATAGCAGAACGATTGGTAGTTGCCGCGTCCAATGCGTCCACGAAACTGGTGGAGTTGGGCAAGACCGAAGCGGTCGGCGTCTTCGATCACCATCACTGTCGCATTCGGCACATCGATGCCCACTTCTATGACCGAGGTTGCAATGAGAACATCAAGGTCCTGGTCGCGAAAGCGTCGCATGATCTGGTCCTTCTCTGCGGGCTTCATTGCTCCATGAAGTAAGCCCAGGCGCAGATTGGGAAAAACTTCATGTTGCAGACGTTCATATTCGGAGGTAGCTGCCTTTGCCGCAATCGACTCGGACTCCTCAATCAAAGGGCAGATGATGAAAGCCTGGTGACCCTGTGCAACCTGGCGTATGATAGCAGTATAAGCCTCATTGCGCTGCGCTCCCGTACGCCAGCGCGTGATAATTTTCTGGCGACCTGGGGGAAGCTGATCGATAATGGAGCTATCGAGATCTCCGTAGAGTGTGAGTGCGAGGGTGCGCGGAATGGGTGTAGCCGTCATCACGAGCATGTGTGGGTGATATCCCTTTTGGCGTAGAGCATCGCGCTGTTCTACACCGAAACGATGCTGTTCATCAACGATAACCAACCCCAGGCGCTGGAAATTCACATCCTCTTGAATGAGCGCGTGTGTTCCTATAGCCACACTTACCTCACCATTCTCCAGTGCCGTTCGACCCATTGTACGTTCACGCTGGCGTAGACTACCTGTGAGCAGGGCGGTGCGCATGCCGAATGGCTCCAACATTGCGCTAATGCTACGGGCATGTTGCTCGGCTAAGAGTTCAGTGGGAGCCATAATCGCCCCTTGATAGCCGTTAACTGCCGTCATAAACAGCGCCGCCGCCGCCACCGCTGTTTTACCTGCGCCTACATCGCCCTGTAATAGACGGCACATGGGCTTATTTTGAGCAAGATCACCCAGTATTTCACAGATGACGCGCCGCTGTGCATCCGTGAAGCGGAATGCCAGTGTAGCCTCAAAGGGCTTGTCGCTTGCCATCATCGACCACAAGGTCTGATTGAGCCTTGTCGGTTCACTCCTATCCTGCTCTGGCTGTCCTAGAGTGCTGGGTGGCTCGATAAAGATTTTAGCCAGATCAATGTGCAATGCGTTGCCCTCTGCTGCCTCATATCGCCAGCGACTACGACGCTCTTGCATACCCAGTTGCAGTAGAAATAGTTCGTCAAACGCGAGCCGCGTGCGAGCCTTCACAAGCATCTTCTCGTTCTCAGGATAGTGAATCTGTGCGATGGCCTCGGGCAGGGCTAAGAACTCGCCTTCTGCAAGTATAGAAGCGGGAAGATGATCGCTGATCATCCCTGTATAGTGATCTACGACCCATTTAGTAAAGCGGCGTAGCGCTTTGGGGTGTAAACCCTCCGTAAGTGGGTAGGTCGGAACTAGGCGTCCCGTGTTCAATAAATCCCCCTGTTCGGGTAGCTCATGGCTGCGCACAGAGAACTCAATCTTGTTACCGAAGCGCCGCTTTACTCCAGTCACAACAAGATAGGAGCCTTGAGCGGTCTTCAGTTGTTTCTGCAGATAAGGCTGATTGAACCAGCTTACACGCAACTTGCCCGTCTCGTCAGAGATGGTGGCGCTGGTGCGCGAACGCCCAGCACCAGTGCGCGTGGTCTCGACTTCCCAAATGAGGCCCATCGTAGTTGTTGTCTGCTCGAAAGGAATGTTCGCGATCTTCTCAAGTTTGCTGTAGTCACGGTGCTCACGCGGAAAGTAAAAGAGCAAGTCATGCACGGTGCGAATACCCAGATGACGTAGCTTTGCCGCCACCGTAGGCCCTACACCGGGGACCGCTGTCACCTCTGCACTCAACACAGTGAGCGCCGTGTGTCCCTGCGACGCAGTAGCTTCTACGGAAACGCGATTTTGCACGTGCTGCTGAGGAGCTTTTGATTGCGCTAGAGAAGGCGCGCTCTTATTTGTCTGCTTGCTATCTAGCTCATGCTGCTGAGGAGTTTTTGGTTGAACTGCAGAAGTCTTATTTGTTTGCTTGCCGTCCAGCTCATTTAGCACAGCAAGGGCAGCACGTAGACTGGAAGCACGTTGCATTGGATCCTGATGATGATATCCTTCAAGATAGTGCGTGAAGCGATGAATAAGGTCTAAGCTTGCATTTTTACAGACTGCGCTCGTTTCAGTGGCCCAACGCACAGCGAAGGCTTCCATCCCTCCTGGCTTGATAGCTTGGTCCTGATGTTGGGTACGCTGTTCGTGCTGTAACACTTTGCGTGCCCGCTCAATATATTGGACAAGTGGAGTATCGTTCAGCATTGATGCATCATAGACGGTGCTATGAACAGATGTCAAGAGTGGAAAAAGAAGGAGAAATCCCTACGACACAGGAATTTCTCCTTCTTTTTCTTGACCAAACTATCTTTCGATTTTTCCATTAAGCACAAGAAGTTTGATGAACTCCAGATGACGCATGATGACAATACGGTCGCTACCTCCATTCTGATACCACTGGCGAAGCCAGAGCAGAGAGGTAATTTCGTCAGTGCTAAACCCTTCTTGAGCGAGGGCATCTGTTTCAGTTACGGTATCCTGTGTCATTCTTTCTAGAGGTTGTGTATTCATATGAGTGTCCTTCCGCTTCCGCTGATAAGGGACAATTTGTTGCTACTTGCTTCGGCTGTGTCGATAGCAGTTTCAGACCTTCACCGTTTTAACTAGATAGACGTTCGACTTGCTAGATTTTAAGATACCAATTTGCCTGTTCATTCCCACTTCCTCTATAGAGACTATTCTCTCTGTATACAGAGTAAACGGAAATGAATATAACTGCTATCTGCTCAAACACAGTCCCGTTGTGAAATACATCACTATATACGTTCAAGCGGTTTTGTAGGTTTCGTTAACGAACTTTGATTTTGCATTGGGATGAACATTTCTTGTATGTTCTGTTAGATATAAACGTTGTATGGTTACAAAAATGGGGCAAGAAGAATACAAAGATATCATACAAAAGTATCTCTGACCAGAGATACTTTTGTATGATAGGGAGATTTTTGTATGTTACCTCTTCAAACAGCGCCTACGACGATGTTCACCAAGCGACCTGGGATGTAGATTACCTTGCGTACCGTTGCTTCACCGATGAAGGACGCGATACGCTCATTGGCCAGCGCTATCGTGCGGGCCTCGTTCTCGCTGATAGTGGCGGGAACTTCAATGCGCTCGCGTACTTTACCGTTGACTTGGATGACCAGAGTGAAGGTCTCGTCGTGTGTCAGGGCCTCATCGTAGACGGGCCAATCCGTGTTATGAATGGTGCCGATGTGACCGGTCAAGTGCCACAATTCCTCAGTGATGTGGGGTGCCATTGGAGCCAGCAGTTGCATCATCGTCTCCAGCGCTTGGCGATAGGTAACAGTACGGGCAACCTCTTCGTTTTGCTGCTTAATCAGCGCATTGTTGCATTCCATCAGCGCAGCCAGTGCTGTGTTGAAGCGAAATTCGCTCAAGTCCTCGGTGACACGCTTGATGGTCTTATTGCGCAACCGTTCGATAGCCCCACTTTCCCTCGTCTCGGCCTTGCTAGCGTGTCCCTCGACCCAGGAGTCTGTGACTAGGTTCCAGAAGCGATTCAGGAAGCGCCACACACCCTCTAAATTCTCCGCTTTGAAGGAGCCACCCGCGTCAAAAGGACCGATGAACATCATGTAACAGCGCACAGTGTCGGCCCCGTACTTGTCCAGGTACACATCAGGAGCCTCAACGTTGCCACGTGATTTCGACATCTTCTGTCCATCCGAACCCAGCACCATACCCTGATGGTATAGTCGGGTAAAAGGCTCAGCGAAGTCCAGGTAGCCCATGTCCCGCAGAGCCTTAGTGAAGAAGCGCGAGTACAGCAGGTGCAGAATGGCGTGTTCGACGCCACCAACGTATTGATCGACGGGCAGCCACAGCTTCAGTGTATGCATGCTCCAAGCCTGTTCACTGTTATGTGGATCAGCATAGCGCAGGTAATACCATGATGAGCAGATGAAGGTATCCAATGTGTCGGCCTCGCGGGTCGCGGGACAGCCACAGATGGGACAGGTTGTGTTCAAGAAATCCGGCTCATAGCGCAGTGGTGACTCTCCAGTGGACTTGAACTGTACGTGTTCGGGTAGCAAGACGGGCAGTTGCTCCTCTGGCACAGGCACCGTGCCGTGCTCTGGGCAGTACACGATGGGGATAGGTGCTCCCCAGTAGCGCTGGCGGCTAATCAGCCAATCACGCAGGCGATAGGTCACCATGAATTTGCCGATCCCCTTCTCCTGTATATACTGCGTGACCTTAGCAATCGCTTCGTCGTCGCCAGTCCCATCAAATGGGCCAGAATTGACCATCACCCCCAGTGCCTCTTTTGCCTCCGTCCAGGTCGCTGGGTCACTGGCCTCTTCGCCTTGCACACGAATGACCTCGCGAATAGCAATGCCGAACTTGCGCGCAAACTCGAAGTCGCGCTGGTCGTGCGCGGGCACACCCATAATCGCCCCTGCTCCATAGCCCATCAGCACATAGTCGGCGATCCAGACTGGGACTTTTTCACCACTCACAGAGTTGATTACATAGCCACCAGTGAAGACGCCCGTCTTCCCCTTCTCCGCGCTCATGCGCTCAATCTCGGTCATACGTCGTGTCTGCTCCACATACGCATCGACGCTAGCTCTATGCTCAGGCGTAGTGATCTTCTCGACCCAGGGATGCTCGGGGGCCAGCACGAAGAAGGTTACCCCATAGATGGTATCAGGGCGTGTAGTGAAGACCGGAATCTCCTCCTGCTTGCCATCAATATGAGCAATGAAGCGAATTTCTGCACCCTCACTGCGCCCAATCCAGTTGCGCTGCATAGTGATCGTCTTCTCAGGCCACTCGACGCCGGAGAACTGTAGCAGTTCTTCAGCGTAGGCCGAGATTTTCAGCAGCCACTGGTCGATCTCTTTGCGCGTGACCACGCTACCACACCGTTCGCACGTGCCGTCAGCCAGCACCTGTTCATTCGCCAGCGTGGTAGTGCAGCTTGGGCACCAGTTTGCAGGTGCCTTCGTGCGATAGGCCAGCCCGTGCTTGTAGAACTGCAGGAACAGCCACTGTGTCCACTTGTAGTAGTCGGGTAGACACGTAATCACCTCACGCTGCCAATCCCACTGCGCACCCATCCTGCGCAGTTGCTTGCGCATAGTGTCGATATTGGCTAGCGTCCAGTCGCAGGCCTGGACGCCACGCTTAATGGCAGCATTCTCAGCCGGCAGACCAAATGCATCGAAACCCATAGGCTGCATTACATTGTAGCCATGCATGCGCTTAAAGCGACCATAGGCATCGAAAGGCGAATAGTTATACCAGTGCCCCAGATGCAGGTCACCAGAAGGATAAGGAAACATTACCAGATGATAGAAATTTGGCTTGGGTGAATTATCGGGGGCATGATATAACTGCTCAGTCTCCCACTGTGCTTGCCACTTGCTTTCAATCTCTTTTGGGCTATACTTTGTACGTGTAATCATACTAACAC
>JAFATZ010000331.1 GCA_019243675.1 Ktedonobacteraceae bacterium
AGCCTTCCCCGACATCATGCCGGAAGCAGCGGCCACCACGCGCAGATTGTCCAGACCCGATAGGTAGGGATAAAAAACTGGCGTTTCCACAATAGCCCCGGTACGTTGTAGAATAGCGGGCAGTTGGTGTGCATTATCCATACCAAAGAGCACGGCGCGTCCCGCCGTTGGGCGAATCAGGCCAAGAAGCATACGAATAGTAGTTGTTTTCCCCGAACCATTCGGACCCAAAAAGCCAAAGACATCACCACGCACCACCTGCAGGTGTATATCGTTTACCGCGACAAGATTTCCAAAGACCTTCGTTAGACGACTAGTGCTGATAACCGTAGAGCTATCATATTGAGGGAGAGTTTGATTGTCCCTCTCCTTACCTATGTCTCTTTCGTCCACTCTCGACTCCTTTCTATATCGAAACAAATTTCAAAAATATGCAATATTAAGATGGAGGCAATGGTAAAGACTATGATACCGATGGCCACGATGCTTATGATAGTCCAAAGCACCCAAGAAAGCCGCTTGCGTTTTTGGGGTGTAGTGAGTCGGCGTCTGAATAGGGACGGGATCATACAAAAGCTCTCTTGTTGCAATTGGCAATATACGGACCTTCTCGCACTACTATATCATATCTATGTTAACTGAACTCGGCAATCACGAAGGGTCAAGTGGAAGCGTAAACCAAAACGTTGATCCTTGCTCTTTGACACTCTCTACGCCGACCTGCCCCTGGTGCTGTTCGATAATGGTGCGACAGATATGCAGCCCAAGGCCCAGCCCTACACCGGAACCACTCTGCACGACTACCCCTGGTGCGCGGTAAAAGCGCTCCCAAATCCGCTCCTGCTCAGCGGGAGTGAGTCCCTGTCCTACATCTCGGACCGAGACGCATGCCGTCGTTCCTTTCACCTGGAGTATGACTGCAACGGGACAATGCGGCTCTGAGTATTTGAGCGCATTGCTCAGATAGTTCGTCACCACTTGCCCAATACGGTCTGCGTCGGCAATGAGTGGCGTGATCTCATAATCGGATAGGTTCAGGTTGATGTTGCGAGTGGGAGCAAGGAGGCGTTGATCCTCGACTGCCTCACGAACGATGCTGACCAAGTCACATGCTTCCATATGCAGTTCTAGCTTCTCCGCCTGGATGCGCGACACATCGATCAGGTCGCTGACGAGGCGATTCTGGACGCCTACCTGGCGTTCCGCACGTTCCAGCAGCACTTGCACTTCTGTAAGTGTCTTGCGCAAAGTAGTACTATCTGCTGCTGCGTCCCGCAAAGCTCTAGTCAAGCGACGGTTGGCTAACTGAACATTGCCCTTGATGCTGGTCAGGGGGCTTCTCAGTTCATGGCTGGCAATGCCTAAGAAGGTGTCCATGCGTTGGCGTACATGCACTTGCTCGGTCACTTCCACCGCATGCACGAGAATGCCCTCAACCTCCCCTGCTGCATTGTGGGCGGGTTGGTAGACGAAGTTGAAGAAGCCTTCCTCGCGGGTTCCATCTTGGTGACGGTCGAGCCAGAGTTGCATCTCATTACCTATGAATGGCTCACCCGTGGTATACACCTGGTCCAGCAGATCAAAAAAGCCCTGACCTTCTACCTCGGGTAACGCCTCGCGAATAGGCTTTCCGATGAGGTCTCGCTGGCCCAGGAGGTGAAAATAGCGCGGGTTGGCAAGCTCGAAAACATGCTGCGGTCCGCGTAAGACAGCTATAATGGCTGGTGCTTGCATAAAAAGGTCGTGCAAGTGCTGGCGTGTGACTTCTGCCTCCGCTCGTGCCGCCTGCTCGCGCACCAGCAGTTGGTTGCGTTCTTCCTCCAAGTGCCTGCGCCCGGTCACATCGTGGTAGATGGCTACACCACCTACAATGCTGCCTTCCTGATCGCGCAGGGGAGCCCCACTCGTGCTGAGCTGAATCGTCCGTCCATCTATACTGCGAACGATGATGTCAGTAACGTGTGTGCCCTTGAGTACCTCGCCACGCAGGATGCGCTTCATTGGCCAGGCATGCTCAGGCAGGGGAGAGCCATGCTCATCGCGTATATTGACGCGGGCCATGCGCTCAGCGAGAGGCGAAGTGAGATAGTCGGGTTGCATCCGTATCCCAAGCAGTTCCTGGAAGGCATCATTAGCCTGTACGATTCTGCCTGTGCTATCGTAGACAACGACAGCATCGACCATCGCCTCGAAGATCGCTTCCAACCGATGTGTGCGGTTTGCGGCCTCGCGGCGCAAATGCGCAATCTCCAGTTGTGCCTCCACACGAGCCAGCAGCTCATGGGCAGAGAAGGGCTTGACCAGATAATCATTAGCCCCAAGCTTGAGTCCTTCGATGGTCGCCTCTTCTCCGGCTCGCGCTGAGAGCAGGATCACCGGAATCGCGTTGGTTCGCGTATCAACATGTAAAGCTGCAAGCAGTGCAAACCCATCAAGTCCTGGCATCATCACATCCGCGAGAATCAGGTCGGGCAGCCAGTTCTGTGCAACCTGGAGAGCGGTTGTTCCATCAGCGACGAGCTGGAGTATGTAGAACGGACTCAGCAGCCGTTTCAGGTAGTCGCGCATGTCGGCATTGTCGTCAACAACTAGGATGTGTGCTGTGGCTCTTCCTTGTTGCCCCGACGACCTAAAAGCGGTCGTTGGTGATGCAAGGCTTGGGGAGCCTTGCGTAGAGGTCTCTTCGACGACTGCATACTCTGCTGACCCGTGGCCATTCTCTGGTAGCCAGCGCAGTGCCTCTTGCACATAGGGAGTAGCCCCAAGTACAGTGGAGATCAGGGAACGCGCTCCTCCCAGCCGATCACTTGGCAAGTGAGAGAAGCCCTGAGGTATCGTCACCGTGAAGGTGGTGCCGCTCCCGACCACGCTATTCACATGGATGCTTCCACCATGCAAGCGCACGAGTTCTTGGACCAAGGACAGGCCAATACCTGATCCCTCGTAGGTGCGTGCGCGGGCCTTGGATACGCGGTAGAAGCGTTCAAACAGATGGGGTAGATGCTCTGCGGCAATGCCAATGCCCGTGTCCATGACTGAGAGTTGTACGGTATTCTCCACTGCGGCGAGAGACACACGGATCTCCCCCTCGAAGGTGAACTTGAAGGCATTAGAAAGCAGGTTGAGGACGATTTTTTCCCACATTTCGCGGTCCACATAGACAGGTTCGGGAAGCGGCGGACAGTCCACGATGAGGCGCATGCCTGCTCGTTCGACGGCTGAACGAAACGTGCTGGCTAGATCGGTGGTGTAACTGGCCAAGTCAGTTGGTTCGTAGACAGCTTCCATGCGTTCTGCTTCAATGCGGGAGAAGTCAAGCAAAGTATTGACGAGCTTGAGTTGGCGTAGTCCATTGCGATGCACCATCTCTAGAGAACTCCGCTGCGAGGACGTGAGAGGATGCTCAGTATCGGATAGCATAGTCTCCAAGGGGCCCAGCAGGAGTGTGAGGGGTGTACGGAACTCGTGGCTGACACTGCTGAAGAAGGCTGTCTTGGCCCGATCCAGTTCGGCGAGGGCATTGGCGCGTTCGCATGCTTCCTGATAAGCGCGAGCCGCCGCTATCGCTGTCGCCACCTGGTCGGCAACCAGCGAAAAGAAGCCACGATAGTCCTCGTCCAGCACACGTCGGGGATTGATCCCTGCTACCATGAAGCCATAAGGACGGGCTTGTCCTGCTCTACTAATCGGTAAGACAAGGGCAGAGTGAGGAGTCGCGCCGACAGACACCAAACCTGCAATAGTGCCAAAGTGTGCTGCAAGATCATCAACCTGCTCCGGCTTGCCGCTCTGGGCCCCCTGTGCAAATGGCCACGGTGCAGATGGCTCATCCAGGGCAATGCTCTGGGGAGAGGCAGTCGTGTATGCAGGAATGCCAGATGTACCCACAAGACGAGCACACTTTTCGTCGGGGTCGAGCAGGTAGAGCAAGGTAAAAGGCAAGTCAGCGGGATTGTTGGCGAGCGTGCGCACTGCGACAGAGCAGACCTCCTCAAGACTACTGACCTCTGCAATATGGGCCGCTAGGGTACGCAATGTGCGCAAGCGCCGTGCGCTGATCACTTCCTCTGTCGTTTCGGTCACCGCACAGAATACGCCGCCAACTTCGCCAGCCTCATCACGAATGGGACTGTAGGAGAAGGTGAAGTATGCCTCTTCCAGGTAGCCATTGCGGTCTAGCAGGAGCAACTGATTCTCCGACCAAGTAGCGACACCCGTAGAGAGGACTCCGTGCAGCATAGGGCCTATCACATCCCAAATCTCTGACCAGCATTCATGGGCACGCTGACCCAATGCTCGGGGCTGCTTGCTCTTGCCCAGTATGGGACGATAGGCGTCATTGTAGAATTGGCGCAACTGCTCGCCCCAGAAAATGACGATTGGGAAGCGAGACGCCAGGCAAATGCTGACGGCGGTACGCAGACTCTGTGGCCAGCACATAACTGGGCCAAGGGGAGAGGCATTCCAATCATGCTCACGCATGAGCCTGCCCATCTCTCCTCCCCCAGCCAGTGTATTGTCACTTGTCCCCTGCTTCAGGGGTTCAGATAGCATGTCCATACAAGATATCCCTTGGCGCTAGACGTTTCTCTTGCAACGCCTCCTTGGCTCTCCCTTGACGCCTTTCTAAGTATAACGTTCTTGATTTGGTTTCGCAACCGAATTGTATGATAAATGTCTCTCTTTTCGGCTACTCAACGTGTTACAATACAAGCGGACTCTGTTAATTCTATGTAAGACGAACAGGAAATGCGTCCTCTTCGTTTAGCCATGCTTATTGAGCGGAAAGAGAACTTGATGGTTGACCGACAACCAGAAGCCAGAGAGAAGCATATGTCCTCGACAGGGATGGTACTGACCGAAGTGGCTTGGCTCGATACACACTTCGAGGCGTGCTATCCAGAGTACAAAATGATGCTGTACTCTACGGGTATGACAGCGGGCTGGCACGTCCTTGATGCAGGGTGCGGAGGTGGAAACTATCTCCCGCTTCTGGCTGATCTTCTGGGACCTACTGGACGAATTGCCGCGCTTGATCTGGCACCAGAGAACATCGCCGTTGTCAAGAAGCGCTTGGCAGCATGGAACCTGTCCTGCTCTGTGTCGGCAGAGGTGGGGACCTTGATTGCTCTGCCCTATCCTGATTCTTATTTTGACGCGGTCTGGAGTGCGAACGTGATGCAGTATTTTGGGGATGTGGAACTTCCGACTGTACTCAAGGAGCTCTGTCGCGTGGTACGACCGGGTGGCCTAGTTGCGCTCAAGGACGTGGACATGCACCTGATGCGTTTGTACCCCGCTGATCCCTTCCTCGTTACGCACTTATGCGAGGCTAGCATCCGTGGTAGTAATGTGATGGCGCAGTCGCAAGGGTCGTTACGCGGACAAGAGTTACGTCGCTGGCTCGAAAAAGCGGGCTTGGAGCAGGTGTGGCAAAAGACAACTTTGATCGAACGCTGGGCACCACTTCAGCCAGTTGAAAGACAACTTTTTTCCGTGGGGCTTACCTACCTAGCTCAGGTAGCTGAAGAGCGAGGCGTGCCGGAAACCGACCTAGTGACTTGGCGTAGCCTGTGTGACGCCACGTCGCCTGAGAATCTCGTTAACCATCCAGACTTCTATGCCTGCGAAGGGCAGGTTGTGGCAGTTGGGCGTGTAGCAGAAACGGTCAGTGGGTAAAAAGGAGTAGGAGGCCATCATAGACGCTACATATATCTTGCCACTGCGGCGCAGTGAGCCGATGGAAAACTCCGACGAATTCACTGACTATTTGCGCTGGTTAGCAGGAAGAATGCAGGTAATTGTCGTCGATGCTTCACCGCCCGACGTCTTTGCGGTTCATGCAGTCAACTGGAGTTCGTTTACAACGCACATTGCGCCAGATGCACATCTTCGTATCGCCAATGGGAAAGTGAAAGGTGTGCTGACAGGCTTGCTACGAGCCAAATATGAGCACTTGATAATTGCTGATGATGACGTGCGTTATGACTTATCCGCCTTGATCCGCATGATTGGATTGCTTGATAGCTTCCATGCGGTGCGGCCACAGAACTATTTTGCTCCGCTGCCATGGCACGCTCTGTGGGACACGGGTCGTACGCTTCTTAATCGGATGACTGGAGGTGATTGGCCCGGCACTTTGGGAGTGCGTCGGTCAATGCTGCAAGCTACAGACGGCTATGATGGTGACGTTCTCTTTGAAAACCTGGAATTGACCCGCACAGTCCAGGCGGCTGGAGGCGTAGAGGCGGTTCCTCTTGATCTCTTTGTGCATCGCTACCCTCCTAGTTCGCACCACTTTTGGTCTCAGCGCATTCGTCAGGCGTATGACGAGTTGGCACGGCCTTGGCGTTTCGTCATCTTGCTAACACTGCTTCCCATGACACTCACACTGGCTCTCTACCGACACTGGATATCCCTTGTCGTTGGAGTCCTGGCAATTATTGGCCTTGCTGAATTGGGGAGGAGGCGAGGCAATGGTGCCGCTGTCTTTCCTTTCGCTGCATCGCTTTTTGCTCCTATCTGGCTGGCAGAGCGTGCAATCTGCATCTGGCTCGCACTAGCTGCGCGGCTATTCCTAAAGGGTATTCCCTATCGTGGGTCTCTACTGACTCGTGCCGCTACGCCTATGAGCAAGCTTCGTCAACGACATAAAGTGGCACAAACTCTGCTGCTACAAAGATGAGCAGTGCCCCTAGACTCTTCGTGAGCAAGGTATGGGCAAAAAAAATAAGCTCGTGGTAAGAGCATTTTCATAGAGGAGAATGACTGAGCATGACGAAGGTAAACTCTCATGGAACTCTAGCGTATTCCAATCCGTTTGATAGCGATCTCGCCCGAGCCAACAGCACCTACGCTGCTCTCCACAATAATAAACTGGTGCGGCTGCTTGATCCTGATGTGCTTCCATCTCCACTAATGCAACTCGTCCATGACTCGTTTCATGCTCTCGTCCTCAGCCCCGCATTCTCGTGTGTTGGGGCAAAAGCAGCAATTCATCATGGAGACTATCGCATGGGCATGTATGGAGAGATGAATTCTGCGGAAGCGACTGCTGGGCTTGCGCGGGACTTGTTTGCATTTGTAAAGGAACAAAACAAACTCAGCAGCAACTTTACTACGTTTGTGGCCAGCTTCGTAGGACCATATGCAACTGACGAAGAAGACTTCGAGCGACACCTTTGGGCGCAACTGCAAAGCTTACACGATCAAGATGCTCTTTACCACACTTGGGACTCATCGGTCGCTTCCAATCCCGAGCATCCCAAATTTTCCTTCAGCTTTGCTGGTCGGGCCTTCTTTATCGTGGGTCTTTCTCCAGCCAGTTCGCGCTGGACGCGCCGATTTGCCTGGCCTACCCTTATTTTCAACGCTCACTATCAGTTCGAGCGTCTGCGCGAACTGGGCAAATATAAGCCGCTACAGAAAGCTATTCGTTTGCGAGAATGCGTCCTGCAAGGCACTATTAGCCCTAATCTGAGTGACTTCGGAGAGGTTTCTGAGGCACGACAATACGCGGGACGTGCTGTGGAGCACGAATGGAAATGTCCATTCTCCGCACATCCTCACGAGGAGGGGTTTTGACAGCAAAGGAGAGCAGGTCTTGGAAAACATTACGTACTATCACCTGGAGCCACAGACCGGTATTGGTTTTACGCTGAAGAAAGGACAAGTTTTACACGTCATTGACCCACAAGGAGAGCAAGTTGCTGATCTGATTGCTTTTGCTCAAGCTGACAAAACCGAATGGCTCTCATCTGGACGAAGCTTTGATTACAACAACACCATCTATTTGACCACTGGTCATGTCCTCTATTCCAATAAAAGTAACCCGATGTTCACGATCCTTGAGGACAAGGTAGGAAAACATGATTTTCTCTTCACCCCTTGCAGTCCAGAGATGTTTAAGATCATCTATAAATGCGAAGGGTATCACCCCAGTTGTTTTGAGAATCTGACGAAAAATTTGACTCAATTTGGCATTGAGGGGCACGCTATTCCCACTACCTTCAACATCTTCATGAATGTTGATGTTCTGTCAAGCGGCGAGCTGAAGATTGGTCCACCGCTTTCACGCCCTGGCGATTTCATCACTTTAAGGGCAGAGATAGATTTGATTGTCGCAGTTACAGCTTGCTCTGCTGAAATGTCCAATAATGGCAGTTTCAAACCAATCGAACTCGCAATCTATGGCTGATGTTTATGTTATACTACAAAACATAATCTCAGGCGGCCTCTCGGCCATCTCTACTTACTAAAGAGGAATACAACATCGTGACGACAGTACAACAAAACGTGGGCACCCCAGTGAATATGCCGGACTTCACACATAGTGATATACGCATTCATGAATTGCTTATCCTTTTAAAAGATATAGAAGCTCTAGGTGCGCTCAAAGAACTGGCACTTTGGGATCAGAATACGATGCTGCCAGAAGGGGCGGGTGCCATGCGTGCAACACAGATGGCGGCGATAGAGGGGGTGTTGCATGAGCGACAGACAAACCCGCGTCTAGGTACATTACTGAGTGTGTTAAAGGACGTTGTACAGGATAGCACTTTTACCGACGCTGATCGTGGGCTAGTGCGCGCTGTATTGCGTTCATATGACCATAGTACAAAACTGCCGCGTGAACTGGTTGAGGAGATAGCGCGTGTCGAAGCTGGTAGCTTTGAGGCCTGGCGGCTGGCAAGGGCGAAGCGTGACTTTTCCATCTTCGCTCCCTGGCTCACACGCACTATCGCCTTGCAGGGTGAGGTTGCTGATCGCTTCGGCTATAGTGAGACACGCTACGATGCGCTGCTGGATCTCTATGAGCCAGGACTGACAGCAAGCCGCGCAGATGCATTGTTCACATCCGTACGTGAAGTGTGTACCAAGCTACTGCAGCGCATTCAAGTAAGCGGTACCACCGTCGATGATACCTGTTTGCAAGGCGTATACTCCGTAGAGCAACAGGTAGCGCTCTGCACAGAGATACTGAAGATTATCGGTTATGACTTCAGCCGTGGAGGCATTGCGCAATCGCTACACCCCTTCACCGTGCCGCTAGGTGCCCCTTTCGACGTGCGCGTCACCATCCGCACGAACGAGTGTCTGCTCCAGCAGTCACTCATGGCGGCCATTCATGAGGGTGGCCATGCGCTCTACGAACAGGGCAGCGCTGTGACATTGGCCTCTACACCTGTTGCAGGTGGGGCTTCGATGGGTATACACGAATCGCAATCGCTGCTGTGGGAGAAGACCATCGGGCGCTCTGAGGCGTTCTGGCAGGGCCAATTCCATCTCGTACAAAACGCCTTCCCCGAGCAATTTGCACATGTTGATGCAGTCAC
>JAFATZ010000363.1 GCA_019243675.1 Ktedonobacteraceae bacterium
GCTGCCGCTCGCGGCATGCGCCTGAACATTGCTGCCGGAACTTCTGTGCGCTTTGAGCCTGGCGATGAGAAAGAGGTGAGCCTAGTTGCGTTCGGTGGGACACGGGAGGTGTATGGGCATAATGGCTTGGTGAATGGAGTGATATAATCAGAACAAGAAATAGCGCTGTGCTAACGGAAGAACAGTTGCTGGCTCACAAGTTAGTAGTTCGCCATCAGCGCGCACTTCATAGGTTTCGGGATCGACTGCAATAACAGGTGTTGCGTCATTATAAATCATGTTCGATTTACCAATAGTACGGCAATTCTCAACTGCTACTGCGGTTTTGTGTAGCCCTAGCGTATGAGGGATATTTTCCTCAAGAGCCGCCTTCGACAAAAATGTGAGACTTGTGGCAGCAGTGGCACCACCAAAGGAGCCAAACATGGGACGATAGAGGACTGGTTGCGGTGTCGGAATAGACGCGTTGGCATCACCCATCAGACTCCAGGCAATAAAGCCACCTTTGACAATCATCTCCGGCTTCACACCAAAGAATGCAGGTCGCCATACTACCAGATCAGCAAGCTTGCCAGGTTCGATTGAGCCAACATGCTGAGAAATACCGTGCGTGATGGCAGGATTAATGGTGTACTTGGCAACATAACGTTTGACACGATAGTTATCGTTACGCTCTGAGTCTTGCGCAAGTGGGCCACGCTGCACCTTCATTTTGTGCGCCGTCTGCCATGTTCTCGTGATCACCTCGCCGATACGTCCCATAGCCTGTGAGTCGCTGGATAGCATACTAAAGACGCCTAGATCGTGGAGAATGTCTTCTGCGGCAATGGTTTCAGGTCGAATACGGCTCTCGGCAAATGCAACATCTTCAGGTACTTGGGGATTGAGATGATGGCACACCATTAACATATCTAAATGCTCAGCAAGGGTATTTGTAGTAAACGGCATAGTCGGGTTTGTTGAAGATGGCAAGATATGTTGGTAGGAGGCAATACGGATAATGTCAGGAGCATGACCTCCGCCTGCGCCCTCGGTGTGATAGGTGTGAATAGTGCGACCAGCAATGGCGGCAATGGTATCTTCGACGAAGCCTGCTTCGTTAATCGTGTCGGTATGGATCGCAACCTGGATATCATAGGCATCTGCTACTTTGAGGCAGGTATCAATTGCGGCTGGTGTTGTGCCCCAATCCTCGTGCAATTTTAAGCCGCATGCTCCCGCTCGAATCTGCTCCACAAGGGGAGCCTGGGTTGCCGTGTTTCCCTTGCCCAAGAAACCAAAGTTCATTGGCCAGGCTTCAGCAGCTTGCAGCATACGCGCTAAGTTCCACGCGCCAGGCGTGCAGGTAGTCGCGTTCGTCCCCGTAGCTGGTCCCGTTCCTCCGCCAATCATAGTCGTGATACCATTGGATATTGCCTCATAGATTTGCTGCGGCGAAATAAAATGAATGTGGGAGTCAATCCCTCCCGCCGTGACGATCATATTTTCGCCAGCAATCACCTCAGTCGCTGAGCCAACAACCAGTTCAGGGTCAACACCATCCATTGTATCAGGATTGCCAGCTTTGCCGACCTTGACAATGCGTCCATCTTTGATGCCGATATCGCCCTTGACAATGCCCCAGTGATCGATAATCAGCGCATTGGTGATGACAAGATCAAGTGCGCCGTTTACTCCATCCCGTGTGGCTCTACTGCTCTGACCCATACCATCACGAATGACTTTGCCACCGCCAAAGGTGATTTCATCGCCGTAGACGGTAAAATCTTTTTCGACCTCTATAATCAATTCAGTGTCAGCAAGGCGCACGCGGTCTCCTGTTGTTGGGCCATATAAATCAGCATAGGTTTGGCGCGGGATACGCAAGGTCATACTAATTACCCTCTCATCCTTTATAGAGCATTACTGACCAGCTTGAGATATGCAAAAAGCAGGATATTTCCTGCTCTGGTTTTCTAACAGTATACCATTCAGTGGGTGTAAAATGTAAGTGTCCAGCTTTCCGATTGAAGAGAACAATTGCACGTAAAGAAAGAGGTTGAGATGTCAGAGAATAGCATTCCGTCACGGGCCTTCAGAGTGGGCATTGCTGGCCCAGTAGGTAGCGGCAAAACCGCCTTGGTGGACTGCCTGAGCAAACGACTCTATCCTGCGTATAATCTGGCAGTAGTCACCAACGATATCTATACTAAGGAAGACGCCGAATTTCTGCTGCGGCAAGGTACACTGCCACAGGAACGCGTGCGCGGCGTAGAGACAGGGGGATGTCCGCATGCCGCCATCCGCGAAGATGCCTCGATGAATTTAGAGGCTATTGCTGATCTGGAAGAGAACCTGCCCGGTCTTGAACTGGTGTTTGTCGAAAGTGGCGGTGACAACCTAGCAGCCGCTTTTAGTCCAGAATTGGTGGATGTTTTCATCTATGTGATTGATGTGGCAGGCGGCGACAAAATTCCGCGCAAGGGTGGGCCAGGCATTACCCGCTCGGATTTGTTGGTGATTAATAAAATAGACCTGGCTCCCTATGTGGGAGCATCGCTAGAAGTGATGGAGCGGGACGCGCG
>JAFATZ010000012.1 GCA_019243675.1 Ktedonobacteraceae bacterium
TCATGGCAAGGTACCATGCTAGTTTTACTCATTTTTCATGGCAAGGTACCATGCTAGTTTTACTCATTGCGGTCTTTTGCATTCAAGTGTTTCTGGCGGTAGACCATCACTCTCACTCTGTCAGTGATACTTTATATGGCATCTTTCCCTACATTGTGCCCAGTTTGCTCATGTTGAATTGGATAGCCTCTAAGACCAGTAAGGGGACTCAAGAAAGCAATTGAACGACTTCTTGCACCGCATCCAGGCGAACTGTCAAGCAGCGATAAACGAGTAAAGAAAGAGCACACACATGAGCAATACACCAGACAGGGACGAAAAGAAAGCCCAGGTTCAAGATTACTTCAGTCGTACAGCAGAAAGCTACGTAGCCAGCTTCCCACACCGCACAGGTAGCGACCTACAGCGGCTTATTGAGCTTGGCGAATGGCATAGCCAGCAACAAGCATTGGATATCGCTACAGGCGGTGGACATACTGCCCTGGCGGTTGCCCCCCACGTAGCCCAAGTAACGGTAACAGACCTGACACCGATCATGCTAGAGAAAGCTCGTGCCTTTCTTCTGTCGCAAGGAGTAACTAACACGCAATTCCAAGTAGCAGACGCGGAGCAACTGCCATTCCCAGCCGTCAGCTTTGACCGCGTCACCTGTCGCATCGCCGCACACCATTTTCCTAATGTTGCGCAAGCCGTCCAGGAAGTTGCGCGTGTCCTCAAGCCAGGGGGACTCTACCTGCTGATCGACTGCATGGCTCCCAGCGATCCTGAGCTAGATAACTTTGATAACAAGATTGAGAAATGGCGGGATTCTTCCCATAGAAGGTCTTGTACAACGGAGGAGTGGTACACGTCCTTCAAAGAAGCCGCGCTACTTGTCGAGCACGCGGAGTTCCTTCGCAATAAGCTCGATTACGACAATTGGACGCAACGTTCACAACTTCCACTTCACGAGAAATTAGCCCTCGAACACTTCATCTTAGAAAGTAGCCTACATATTCAGCGTTACTTTGAAGTCACACGCCGAGCAGATGGACACCTCGACAGCTTCACAAATGACTTCATCCTGCTGAAGGGCCGCAAACCATAAATAACAAAGTACTCCTCAATGAACCCTGCTGCAACAGGAGACAACGACGTCGTAACGATGAAGCGCTTGTTCTATGATCGACGTGCTTTTATTCATCTAGTGAGTACTCATATATTGAGTATAGGCAAGATGAATAGAAATGTCAAGATAATCTTTGGCTTTCTCCAGAGCTGTCGCCAACAGGTGATGCCCTCGTGGACCTCTCGCTCCGTTTCTCCAAGCGCGTGGGTTCTCTGTCGTGCGATCTTGAAGACTTGGCAGAGGCTACGGTGAAGAACTGGCCAGCAGACTGCTCACGGTACTCCGCGCCTTTTGAGAACCCCTGACGGATGGCTATTTCATCTGTCTGTTTTTCGTTCGTACGCGAACGTAGAACTCTTCCATCACGTCGATGAACGACACATCTTTGTGCCAGAACGGCGGATAATCGCCCTGCTTCTTGATCAGCAGAGCAGGGACACGTGCGTGCGACGCGCTGGCTCGTGTGGGCAGTCTCTTTGAACCAGTCCAGAACTCTTTGTGACTGACTGCTCCTGAGAGCGATTCCTTGGTCGGGCGAGTATAGTAGGACTCAACTGCTTCCACTGCAACGTCAGAGGGTGTTAACGCAGAGGCTACTATCTGTCCCAAAGGCGAGCGGACCAACTCGGTCCGCAAGTCATCTCTAGACAGTCCCCGCAACTCAAACATCAGGAAAGGCTCCCGGTCTAAGGCAGAGGCCAGCAGATAGTAGACCCCAGCAATGTGTTTGCAGGGGTTGGCGTAGTCTGGGCACGAACAGTCGGTGGCGAAATCGGCCTCGCTGTGCGGCAGCAGATGCAGACCCCACCTGGAGAAAGCGTCCTGGATGGTATCGGGCATCTCGTTCATCAGCAGTTTCGTGACCCAGTCTGCCCGTGATGCCATGTGGTGGATGATCTTCTTCCAGTCGGTAGCGGTGATGGCTTTGATCGTGATGGTGGTCCGGTAGATGGGTTCTTTGTACACGCCAAAGTACGGGTTGATCGAACCGCGCACCTTGGCGGTGACTGTGCCATTGGCCAGGGTGTAGTCGAGAATACGCCCTCCACTGGCATAGGAGCGTCCACGTCCAAGACGGCCTGCATCGGTGAACTGCTCCAGAGCCGCGAGAAAGCGCTTGCCCCACCACGTGTGGCTGAACTGTGCCATTGTCCTTACTCCATCACTGCGCTACGGCGCAACACGATGAGTTCTTTAAAGGTATCGTTGTCGAGTTCTGTCAGCCAGGACTCATCGTTTCCTACAACGAGCGAGGAGAGCCGTTTCTTGTCCTCGATCATCGCGTCGATGCGTTCTTCCATCGTGCCCATCGCCACAAACTTGTGGACGAAGACGTTCTTGCGCTGGCCGATACGGAAGGCACGGTCGGTAGCCTGATCCTCGACCGCAGGGTTCCACCAGCGATCAAAGTGGAAAACATGGTTCGCCTTGGTCAGATTCAGGCCGACGCCGCCTGCCCGTAGCGAGAGGATGAACAACGACGGTTCGGTCTCGGGGTCTTGAAACTCGCTCACCATCCGGTCTCGCTTCGCTGCGTTGGTCCCTCCATGCAAATAGTACGTGTTGTAATGCTGGCTGTGTTGGAGATAGCGCTCCAACGCGCCTCCCATCTCCGTAAACTGCGTGAAGATGAGCGCACTCTCGCCGCTCTCAATCAGCTCTTCAATCATCTCTGCAAGCCGCTGCAGCTTGTGCGAGCGTTCAGGGGTGAAAGCGCTGCCATCCTGCAAGAACTGCGCAGGATGATTACAGATCTGCTTGAGCTTGAGCAGCGTGGAGAAGATCAACCCCTTGCGCCCGATGCCTTCGGTCTCCTGCAGGTGTTCGGTCACGTCTTTGACGAGAGCCTCGTAGAGGGAAGCTTGCTCGGGCGTGAGTGTGCAATACATCTTCTGTTCGATTTTGTCTGGTAGGTCGTTGATAATGCTTTTGTCAGTCTTGACACGCCGCAAGATGAAGGGGTCTACCAGCTTCTTTAAGGTCGCTCGTGTGGTCTGATCATTGTCTTGGTGGATAGGCACCTCAAAGGTCTTGCGGAACTGCGCTTCCTTGCCCAAGTAGCCTGGATGGAGAAAGTTGAAGATCGACCACAGGTCGCGTAGACGGTTCTCGACAGGGGTGCCAGTCAAGGCGATGCGATGCGGTGCCACGAGCTTGAGAATCGCACGTGTCTGGCCAGCGTGGGGATTCTTGATATTCTGGGCCTCATCGACTACGACGCGATGCCACTGCACGTTGCGCAACAGCTTTTCGTCTAGACGTGCCAGTGCGAAGGAGGTCAGAACGACATCGTGTGCGTGACACATCGCAGTGAAGGTCTGTCCGTCTTTGAGTCGTGTACTGCCCTGATGGACACCTGTGTTGAGTTGCGGGGCAAAGCGCTCAATCTCCTTGCGCCAGTTGCCCAGCACGGACGTCGGCGCGATGATGAGCGTGGGCGGCACCCTGTCGGCCTGTTCCCGCTCCTTGAGCAGGTGGGCAATCACTTCCAGCGTTTTCCCCAGCCCCATATCGTCTGCCAGACAAGGATTCAAGCCCAGCTTTTCCAGATACTGCAGCCAGGCAACGCCACGCCTCTGATAGTCACGCAAGGTGCCCTGCAAGGTCGATGGATCCTCAACGGGGGCAAATGCCTGCTTGTCGTGGAGCCGCGAGAGCATGTCCTGCAGGGCCTGGTCATGGTCCCATTCCAGGTCGTCCTCGGCCTCGGTCCCGATCTTGAGCATGTCCAACAGCGTGATCTCAGGTTCCTCGTGCTGGTGCGTCTGCCAGAACTCAAGCAGTTGCTGCATCTTGTCTCGGTCTAGTTCCATCCACTCTCCCCGAAACTGGACCAGGGGCGTTTTGGCGTTGACGAGCTGCTGCCATTCTTCTTCCGTCACTGCCAGGCCACCAATCGACAACTCATACTGATACGCGATGAGCGTATCGAGGCTGAGGTAGCCACGACCGCTGGTAGCTGACCCCTTGGACGAGCGCAGCATCGTTTTGAGGCGGACCTTGGTGCGTCGACGTCCCTCGGGGGTCCACCATGCCGGAACCATCACGGTGTATCCTGCGTCTTCGAGCACCCAAGCACTTTCCTGCAAAAAGGCGAACGCCTCGTTCAGCGTGAGGTGGCACCCACTGGGTTGATCTGTGGCCAGTCCATCCCACACCTTGGGATAGATGCGTGCGGCATATCCCAGAGCCAGGAGCAGATGCTTCTCGAAGTCCTGGCCGAAGTGCCGGGCGGCCTGCGTGCGTGCCTTCAGCTTGAGAGGCCAATAGGTCTCCAAACTCAGCTTGAGTGAAGGATCGTGCGAAGCCGCGACGAGAAAGTGCAGATGCCAGTTGTCGACGTCAGGAGAAGGTGCCTCCTCTAGACGGAAACACAGGGTAAAGCTGGCCTGCATATGCGCTTTGGTGAAGTTCGTACGCCAGACCAACCAGTGTTTGTAGTCCTGTAAGGTGGCTGTAGGAGCTTGAAGCGAGGCCGCTCTAGACGGGTAGACGCACCCATAGAGCAGCGTACCTGCAATCTGCTGATCGAACTTCGCGGTAAAGGGTGTCCCTGTGACAATGTCATGCAGCAGACACTCCGAGAAATGGCGCAGGAGAGGCTCCTTGCGAAACAATGTCGCATCGTCTGGGCTGTTCAGCCCGGCCGTGCATACTACTGGCATGGCAGCAACGTAGCTCTGGATGTTCGTTTCATAGCTCTCAGACAGGAGTTCCCAGGCGGGGTGAAGCTCGAAGGAAGGTTCTTTCTTCGTCCGCTTGCCCTTGGCGGGTGGGAGCGCTCGGTACTTGAGGGCGGGAATGTACTGATCTTTGGCTAGAATGCCTTTGAGGGTCTGCGTGTACTGATGCCAGAACAAGAGATCTGCTCCCAACTGGAAGTCCTCTGCTGCATGGAGGGCGATGAAATAGATATCGTTGAGCGCTGTGAGGACGTCTGGTACCCGGTAGCAACAGACCTGCCAGGGCACAAGTGTAAACTGGGTAGGTGCCTCCTCATCCACATAGCGTAGCAGTTCAAAGGAAGGCAATGGCTTCCCCGTAGCAGTCGGGAGCAGAAAAAATTTTGTGCAGAGGGTCCGCTCCAATGCCCCAGTCACCGACGCCTGCATGCCGAGTTTCTCCATGAGAAATGTGGCCAGGGCCTTCTGTGCCAAGTGCCTGGGATGAATGCTCTCAGTTCGGCGGCGCGACTTGCCTACAGGCATATCCGTCTCTACCCAGAGGTAGAAGGCTCCTGTCTGGATGAACTCGTGTGTGTCGTCGGGAATCCAGGTTCCATGAAGAACGTGCATGCACTACTCCGAGGGTGAGTGATGGCTCATGTGCTGCTTATACGTACCATGTAGATAGATATTTGTCAAGGCGGTATAGGTCAGGACGGCTTTGCCATTCTGGTAAAAAAGGGCCTCAGTGCTTGCCCTGCACCACCCGATACAAAGAGAGCAGTGGTGCGGGCGAACGCCCACACCACTGCTCTCAAAACCTCGGGGGCGGAGGTTTGGCACGTATCAGCAGAATGGCAAAGCCCTGCTGTTGAGGGCTTGAATCAGCGTCGAGAACACAAGACGTGGTACAATGAAAAGACCTTATCACATCCTTTGAGGGGGGAGAAGATGTCGCTGGAAGGACAGCACGTAGGTCGTTATGCTCTACTACGATTACTCGGCAGTGGTGGTATGGGCGAAGTCTATCTGGCCCAGGATTCAGTCATCCAGCGCCAGATAGCCATCAAGATGATGCGAGCCGATGTGACCTCCTATTCTAACGCCACTACCATGCAGGAAGCGGCTCGTCTCTTCCTGCGCGAAGCTAGAGCCATTGCCATGCTTGATCATCCTCATATCTTGCCTCTCTATGACTACGGAGAGACCACTCTTCACGGAACGAGTATCACGTACTTGGTCATGCCCTATCGCCCAGAAGGCTCCCTCACAGTCTGGCTGCACCAACGTGGCAGCTTGCAGGATCCACGAGGTATGTCCCAGGATATCGTCCCTATTGTAAGCCAAGCTGCCGATGCCCTTCAGCATGCACATGACCATCAGATTATCCATCAAGATGTCAAACCTGCCAACTTTCTTGTACGCAGTAATCAGCAGAATCCAAGTCGCCCAGACGTGTTGCTGGCAGACTTCGGCGTTGCTAGGCTCAACACGGCAACTGCCAGCGGCAGCTCTAGTATCCGTGGCACCCCAGCCTATATGGCACCTGAACAATTAGAAGGCCACGCTGTGCCTGCTACGGACCAGTATGCACTCGCCATTATGACCTACGAACTGCTGACAGGACGCCCTCCCTTTCAAGGTGGACTGGCCCAAGTCATGTATCAGCATATACAGACTCAACCGATACCACCCAGCACGCTCAATCCACATGTGCCTGCAGATGTCGATACTGTCATCCTGCGTGCGCTCGCCAAGAAGCCTGAAGAGCGTTTTCCTTCTATCTCAGCATTTGCACATGCTCTCCAGGAAGCGATGCACGCTACTGTTGCAGGTACTCTGATCAGCAAACATACAGCCTCTAGAGCTACACCTGCCATCGAACAATCTGTCCTCCCCTCTGCTGACTCACGTACGAGGACAACCCTCTCAAAGAGCAAGATGATGGTCTTCCTGGTTTTGACAATGCTAGTTATCGTGGGCAGCATCGGCTTTATTTCCTTCTCTGTCACTAGAAAGGGTCGCCTTGACACGAGCAACGCAACCGTCTTGAGCAACACCCCTACAGCACAGAATCCCTACGCTCCTACGGCAGTGTTGGCTCTCAATGACCCATTGCGGGACAATAGCCAGGGCTACAACTGGCAAACCGGCAAGAATCAGAATAACGCCACCTGTACCTTCGTCGATGGGGCCTATCAGTCGACTCAGCCACTCGACGGAGATTTCCATGCGTGCTTGGCTCTTGCCACGAATTTTAGTGACTTCGTCTATGAGGTAGAGATGACGATGGTCTCAGGGTATGGGGGCGGCATCATCTTTCGAGCGAACCAAGCCGATTCGACCTTCTACTACTTCCGTGTGAGTCAAGATGGATCGTATGATGTGCGAGCGTATGTGGATGCGCAGATAGATCACTCGATCCTCTTGACCGAAGGCTCTTCTCCAGCCATTCAGACTGGCTACGGTCATCCCAACCTGCTCGCTGTGGTAGCACAAGGGAGCACTCTTGCATTTTATGCCAATCACCAACTCATCACTCGTGTCAGCAACAGCACCTATAGCTACGGACAGATTGGCGTTGTGGCCTATAATCAAGGAGGACTCGCTACGGTGGTCTATAGGAACGCCAAAGTGTGGAGGCTATAAGAGAGAGTGCTCACCATTCATGCTCTCCTTTGCAGAACCGCCGTTTAGGTGGTTGACCCGATATCTTCTTTTTCACCTACCACTTTTGAGAAGCTCTGTAGCTTTCTCAGACAGGAGACTTAAGCACCGCTTCAGGAAGCACAATGCAAATCAACAAGTAATATTATATAGTATCTAGTATATACACCATCGTGGCAATCAACCAAAAAGACGGCAAAAAAGCTTACATGAGCAGCAAGATCACCTATCGTCAACAATTTACACGCTGCGGAAAGCAGCGCTGCCTCAAATGCAAGGAAGGGCCGGGGCATGGTCCGTACTGGTATGCCTATTGGAGCGAAAAGGGGCGTACGGTCAGTAAGTATATAGGGTTGTGTCTCCCCAGCACTATTGAGGAGCAGCAACAGGCAGGTAAAGAGGCAGCAATTGACTTGGGTACAAGTAGGCATACCCTTGTTCTACGCGTTTACCTGCTTGGCCAATTTCGCGCCGAGCGCTGGAGCGAGGGAAGCTGGAAAGCGTTAGATAATCACATCTGGCAGCGCCGCCGCGCTCGCGCACTGCTTGGCTGTTTACTAAGCAGCCCACGACGTAGACTGGGGCGAGAACGGATCATGCAATTCTTCTGGCCCGATCTAGATAGAGATGTAGCAGCAAATCGGCTCAATGGAGCAGTGCATGAGCTGCGACAAATCCTTGAGCCTGATAGCGGACAACTCGCTAGCTCAAAGCTGTTACGCCTCGAACGGGATATGCTTGAACTTGCTGATGAGACCTACATCTGGGTCGATGCTGAAGCTTTTGAGCACTTGATGAGAGAAGCACATGCAACTCATGATACACAGCAGGCCGAGCACCTTCTTGAAGAGGCAGCGGCCCTTTACAAAGGCAGTTATCTTTTAGAGGAAATGTACTCCGAATGGGCAACGCCACGGCGCGATGCACTACAACGCACCTGGATAGGTTTACTGCTTGATCTTGCCCAGATTCGCATCGAGCATAAAGCATTGGTAAGCGCCATCGAAGTTCTTGACCGCCTACGCAGTACAGACCCAACGAATGAGATAGCACTGCAACGCTTAATGATCCTTCTCATTCATCTTGATCGGCGTGCAGAGGCAATCCAGATGTACCAGCAACACGTGGAAACACTGCGACGAGACTACGAGAGCAAGCCGCTTGCTGAAACTCATCAGCTTTATCAAACATTATGCCGTGGGGATGTGCCCGACCTTCCTATCTCCAAAGCGAACTCGAACATACTCAGTGAGCAGGAGCATACTGCCCATATACGTCCTGCTTCCTCTACTTCCACAACTCCGCAATTCTCCTTCACACGTCCCATCTTCCAACTGAGTCGCCACAAGCAGAGCACATTGGTTGGACGAAGCAGGGAGATGGAGACGATACACCAGACTATGCATGCGTTAGAGGACCCCATCAAGCCAGGACGCCTGCACTTTCTCCTTTTCAGTGGCCAGCCAGGTATCGGCAAAACCCGACTCGCCGAAGAGCTGAGCCAGGAAGCATTTACGCGCAAGTGGACAGTTGTCTGGAGTCGAGCACGTGAACAAGAAACAATGCTCCCTTACCAACCCTGGATAGAAGTGTTGCATAACCTCCTGCAGGGTATTCCTCACACCGCTCATCCCACCCTGCCATTACTCTCTGAAAAAGAACACCTGCACCTTTGGGAAGCTGTATTAGCACTACTTGAGACAGTGAGTAATGTATATCCTCTGCTCTTGGTGCTTGATGACCTTCACTGGACAGACGACAGTAGCATCGCCTTACTCGCCTACCTTATTCAGCATCTCAAAGATCAACGTGTGCTGCTAGTCGGCACCTACAGAGACGAAGAACTTCCTCCAACTCATAGACTCCGCATGCTTATGAGTGACCTGCGACGCGAGCAAGCTCTCACTATGTTACAGCTTCAGCCCCTTAGCCACGCGCAAGTTGGCACCTTGCTAGCACACCTAGCCAGAGATGTGGTACAGAGCATTCAGAGCCAAGTAGCAGGCAATCCATTCTTTGCAGAAGTACTAGCTGCGGCATACATAGATAAAGCACAGCAGGGTAACGAGGTAAACCAAACTCAACATTCTCTACCAATGGCCATCGTCGCCCTCTTTGAACGCCGCTTAAGTCGGCTCACTTCAGAGTGCCAACGCTTACTAGGCAAGGCGGCTGTGCTTGGTCGTTCCTTTGAACTGCGACAGTTACTGCCGCTAGCTACTGAACACAACGAAGATACGCTGCTTGATTTGCTAGAAGAAGCTCTATGCGCAGGGTTACTCACAGAAGAGGGTGCAGGAGCACAGATACGCTATCAGTTCTGGCATCCTCTGCTTGTCAGCCACCTCCATTATAAATAGAAAGAAGCCCTTACAACCATGACCGAGAACGACCTGGAACTATTGGAACAGCAGGCAAAGACGCGCCAAGAGATCGAGAATGCTATTGTGGGTGTTTTCGCCCCCGAGGACGAAGGGCTACGGCATGCACTTGCAGCAGCAAAAGAGGCGGGTTTACCAGAGATTCAAATCTCTCCTATTCAAGGTAAGCTCTTACAACTATTAGCAGTTGCGTGCGGTGCGCGTAAAATACTGGAGATTGGCTCGCTAGCGGGCTATAGTGGCATCTGGCTTGCTCGCGCCCTTCCTGCTGACGGTCGCTTCATCACATTAGAAATTGATGCTAAACACGCCGAAGTTGTACGCTCCTCTTATGCTCACGCAGGCGTTGCACAGTGTGCAGAGGTACGCGTCGGCAACGCACTCGACCTGCTACCGACACTGCTAAGCGAAGCACCATTCGATCTTATCTTCATCGACGCCGATAAGATATCTTACCCCGAATACCTTACATGGGCGCTACGCCTCACACGCACAGGTAGTATTATCGTGGCCGACAATTGTGTCCGCAATGGCCTCGCCCTTCGTGCGCCAGAGCAGCTAGAAGATCAAGACACGGTGGCTCTCGCTGAGTACAACAAACGGGTAGCAGATAATTCGCACCTGCTCTCGCTCGTGCTGGCTATGGACGATGACTATACTGATGGTTTCAATATCGCTGTGGTACTTGCTAGCAAACCTTCCAGCACGTAGACCGCTCACAACTCAATTCCGTCGTTACCCTTTCAAATGTCGACGAGCCATGCATTTCAACTCATCTTCAAAGCCTCGCAGGTAGAGCCATTCGCGTGTCTCGCCCATCACTACGACATCCACTTTACGCATTTGTATGATGCTGGCGGCTCCACATAGCAGCATCGCGACTTTGAGTTCCGCTATCGTCCTTTCTAGAAACTCACAGACAGCTTCATAGCTCTGACTAGCAGCCTGTAAAAATGGAAAACCCATGCCCACTATAGTAGCACCAAGCGCTAAGGCACACGCAATATCTCTACCGCTACGTACTCCACCTGTAGCAATAAGGGGGACGCAAGCAGTAATCGCTTCAATAAGTGAAATAGGTGTAGCAATACCCCAATCCTGATAAACGCGCCCGATGTCTAGAGCACGCTCATTGCCTCGTGCTCGGGAACGTAACATCTCTAGCGCAGGCATACTACTGCCACCTGCGCCGCCGACATCAATGGCAGCTACCCCACAAGCACGTATTAAGAGTGCTTGTTCTCGACATATGCCTGCTCCCGTTTCTTTCGCGATGACTGGCACACCAATCTCTTGTGTGATATGTCGTAATGCAGCCACTTCACCGACCGTGCAGCGATCTCCTTCTGACTGTACGGCCTCCTGCAGACTGTTGAGATGCACAGCTAAAGCGTTAGCGCCAATCATATCTATCGCTGTTTGCACTTGCTCAAGCGTAAATGGTGGATGACTCCCTTGAGAGATCAATTGCGGAGCACCAATATTGGCAAGCAGGAATGCACTTGGTGCCTGAGAGCGTGTAATGGCAAAGCTCTCAGTTACCTGCGGGTTCATAATAGCTGCACGTTGGCTGCCAACTCCCAGAGCCAGACCATATTCCTCAGCCGCACGAGCTAGGTTGCGATTAATAGTGACTACATCGGGGTGTCCGCCTGTAAGCGAGGACACAAAGATTGGGTAGCGCAGGCGGTGACCAAGAAAATCAACCGTGGTATCAATAGCATCCAGATCTACCTCTGGCAGTGCTTGATGAATGAGATGGATATCACTCCAATTAGCTCTCTGAGGGACCGCAATATCCTGCTCTAGTGCCATACGTACATGTTCGAGTTTGCGTTGTTTCACTTGGTCTGTACTCATAAAGCCATTGCTACCTTTCTAGCAGTTTATGGTGTCCTACTCCCACTTTTGACACTAGCGGCGCAGTCAAAGAGACTCATTTGCTGGTGTAGCAGGCATTTCTGCTATTGACGATTTCACTTCGACATAGCGAGCAATGATGAAGACGAGGTCCGAGAGGCGATTCAGATAGCGCACGACCTCTTTGTTCTGAATGACCCCATCGTGCAATAACTTCACCGCCATCCGTTCAGCGCGACGAATGATCGTACGAGCTAGATCGAGAGCAGCACCGTCGAGACTATCACCAGGGATGATGAATTTATTAGGAATTTCGACCTGACCCTTCAGTTCTTCCTCCACTTGCTCCAGATGCTGTACATGTTCTGCGGTCATACGCAGTCCCATCTGCTCATAGTTTTCAGGCGGAGTCGCTAACTCACCCATCAGCAGGTAAAGTTCCTGTTGCACGCGGTAGATAATATCTTTTATGTTTTGATCTCGCGCCGCTGCACGTGCCAATCCTAATGCAGAAGTAGCTTCATCTACGGTGCCAAATGTATCTGGACGCGGGTCGTACTTGGGCACACGCTGACTCCCTAATAAGCCTGTGTATCCCTCATCTCCGGTTCCGGTTGTCACTTTTGCCATGAGCTTTACTTTCTTTCACCAGCTAGGACGGTAACTCGTACTTCTACCTTGCGCTTATTATACCATTGGTAGGTTTGATAACTTACTGCACAACGATGCGTATACAAGATAAAATGCCGAACCCCCAAAAAACCTGCAACAAAACGTTCTATTTTTAAACACACTTGCTATCACAAGACATATCGTCTAGTGCTATTATGAGGAGGACTGCGACAATGCTACCAGGTTTTCATGGTCTACACTTGATTTTCCTTTTCTTCTTCTTTGGCATTGCCATCCTAGGTACAATCTTCTGGATTTGGATGTTGATTGATTGTGCCACAAAAGAGCCTGCCGAAGGCAGCAATAAGATCGTATGGATATTGATTATTCTTTTCACGCACTTCATTGGCGCTCTGATTTATTATACTGTCAGACGCCCTGAGCGTATGAGAATGCTAGGGTATTGACCCATAGTATAATGAGTGTCAACATGGTACTTATGAACTGCTAGGCTACATAGATAAGCGTATGCATCTTTGGCTAGCGCACAACATGTTGTAGTATAAAGGGCAATTTTTGCTGGGCCAGCAGGCGTTGGCGTGTCACCTCGATGGCTAAGTCACTTTGGTCGCAGGCAATCCAGCGGCGTCTCAACCGTTCAGCAACGGCAGGGGTGACACCGCTACCACAAAAGCAATCAAGCACGAGATCCCCTTCTTCCGAGGACGCGAGAATGATACGCTCCAGTAGTGCCTCTGGCTTCTGAGTAGCGTAGCCATTGCGTTCAGGGTCTTTCTGATGAAGATGGTGAATATCGCTCCAAACGTCAGTTGGGGTGATGAGTGAATCCTCGTCATAGGTATACAGGCGGCCAGCAGAACGAATAGTCCAGCATACATGACCATCGCCCGCTACTGTTTTACGCATATGATTGCGCCTTTGGGTACCGCGTCGTTCTGCAATTCTTTCAGGGTGAAAGCAATACTGAGGCGATTTTGTGTAGAGCAGAATGGTATCGTGTTTACGTGCATAGCTCTCTTGCGCACGGCCACCCGATTGATACTGCCAGATAATCTCATTTCTAAAACCAGCGCCTGCAGAACGAGTGCTAAAGATTTCGTCTAGCAGGATGCGAGCGTAGTGAGCTGCACGCCAGTCAAGATGAACGTATAAACTTCCATCGCTTGCAAGCAGTAGGTGGAGCAGAACGAAGGTGTGGTAGAGCCACTGCAGATAGCTGTCGAGATCGTTCCCCCACGTATCGCTGTATGCAACTTGTGTATCTTTGCTGAACGTGCGACCCGTCATAAAGGGAGGGTCAATATAGATGAGGTCTACAGTTGCAGCAAATTCGCTTAGAAGAGCAGGAAGGATGCTGCTCTTATCACCATATAGTAAGCGATTGTGCCAAATTTGTGAGGAAGCGATAGTAGAGTATTCTGTATTCTGTTCGTCGGGATGGTATTCTTTAACACAGAGCCACTGATGGGTTGCAAGGGATATTTCTGCGGCAATTGCGGCATAGCTTTTCTTGCCTTTCCAAACTAGCTGAGCCATATGAAAGTTTTCCTCCTTCCTTCCCAGGGCTTTCCCACCCTTGATGTACCGCTTACTGATCTGTGGTAGACTAGAAGCGCGACGCAAGAACCTTTGGTTTCAAAATGAGAGAGTACTAGGTGGGGAGAATATAGATGCAAGGTCTTCTCTGGACGCTGATAAGTATCGTTATATACATAGGGGGATTGGTTATCATTGCCCGAATGACTCCTATGATGCCCTCCCATGCTTTTGATGAGGGAGTATTTATGGGTCTTGCTGCTTTGGCTATCTTGGGAGCGCTATTGGCTTTCGGTGCCATTGTAGTGACATACTTTCTCTTCTCGGGCAATATTGGCGTCAGGGCGCTAGACTTCTTGCTATTGCTGGGTATTCTCATCGTAGCGATGCGTACATCCTTGCGCAGTTTCCACCCACGTAGGAGCAAAACAAGATTCAGTGCTTCGCGTATTCTGGCGGGAAGTTACTGTATCCTACTCATCATTGCTGCTCTCTGTTATATTGTACTCCTCTTCATCGCAAAATAACTCGACAAAGCATCATAAGATGTTGTGTGATATACTACCTCTATAGTTCATGCTCACAACACTGTGTAGGAAGGATACGTGTTTGGCGGCTACACTTGAAACCCATCCATCTGAAAATTCAAATTGGCGTAAGCATAAGAATGCTTGCCCATTTTATCGAGAACGCTGGTTCCCATGCAATGATATCGAAGCAGGGGAACCAATGTACCAGGTATTCTGCATAAAAGGCACTCCTCCCATTACCACAGAGGAACAGGATAAGTGTTTTCGCAGTAAAACAGGCTGTTGGCGTCTTGCTGAGAAGAAGAAACGAACCTCAAAGGATGAGCCTATTGCATCACATTCAAGGTGAAAAATTTGAACTTTTTTAACCCTGTTCCCCCGAAGAATAGATAAACGTCTCCAGGATATCCTCATACTCAAACAGTTCATCAGGCTTAAAGAAGCGTTCCACCTCGGCCTGTGCAGTCTCTAGTGAGTCGGAACAGTGTATGAGGTTAGCCTGGACACTCATAGCAAGTTCTCCACGAATGGTGCCAGGTGCAGCTTCACGAGCCTTCGTCACCCCACATAACAGTCGAATAGTGTTGACAGCATCAGCACCTTGCCAACAACAAGCGATAACAGGCGTGCGCTGCATAAAGGATCTGATCTCGGGATAGAAACTGCGCCCAACAAGATGACGATAATGCACATCTAGTAAATCTGCTGGCAACTGCATCATTTTGATACCGACCAGCTTAAGGCCTTTCCGTTCAAGACGGGAAATGATATCACCGACGAGGTCTCGTTGAACCGCATCGGGTTTTAACAACACCAGGGTACGTTCCATGTTTTCTCTTTCCTAGTAGCTTGCGACCATTTGCATAAGCTGGCGACAAGCTTTCTTCATTTCTAAGCGCATATGCCCAAGGTTACTTGCTCCTTGCGTGGTGACTACCAGAATAAGATCACCCGCTTCTTCCATCTGTATTGTACCGGTCTGTGTCTCAATGATTACATGTCGTGCCTCGCCACTGTTGATCTGCGTTGTGTAGTTGGTTATGGAGCCAAAAGTGGCAGCCGACATTGCCCCTATCACTTCCTCATCCTCGCTATGCAGTGTTCCAGATACAATCAGACCATCTTTGCCGACAAGAACAGCTCCATAGACATCATTGAGGTCGGTCAACCGCTGCAGGATAGTCTCCACAAAACGACTCCTTTCACACAAACGCGCCAGGAAAAATATCCAGCACTGCGTCTATCTATTGGTTTTGACTACTCTTTACACGCTTAGCTATAGCAAGAGCCTTGTTGTATGCCTCCATAGCCTGCAGATACTCGCCCAAACGCATGTACGCATCTCCAAGCACTCGGTAACCTGCGGCATACTTAGGCGATATTTTTAGGAGCGCACGTACGTTGCTTACAACTTCATCCAGCAATTCAGGAGCACTAGGTATGATAACACGATACTCTTGCATTGCTTCGTCATAATCACCAAGCAGTTGATGCTGATATCCTTTGACCAAACGTTGTCTATATGTCAGATTGTTGTTAGCATCCACTGACAGTTTTTCTATTGTATGATTTCCTGCAGACAGCGTTTCTGCCTGCCGTGCGGTGGTTTTCGACTGTAATCGTACAGCAGGGCGTTTCATCGTCGCTTCTAATTCTTCATCCCACTGCTCATCATATTGAGCAACACCGATTTTTGCATGCTCAGTAGTAGTTGTCTGAACTGGACTTGGCTGATGCAAAGCACTGAGTGCAACGTCTGGTGGCATAGTATGGTACAGAGATGGAGGAACTGGCGACGCTTGAGATACATTAGAGGTGAGAGACTCTTGATGGAGCACAGGCACAGAAGAGAGTGGCTCAGCAGGCTCCTGGGATTGCGGCGAAAGGTCACCCAACTGAGCTAGGGCAGAAGAGAGAGTTGGCTCCTGGGATATCTCTGTGGCCTCTTTCTCAGACTGAAAAGCATTGTAGGCTGGCGTGCTTGGAACTGCCTGCTGATTTCGACTGATAGTACTAAGAGAGTTAGGTTCCATAGGCACAAAACCTTGAGAACGTAGGTCGCGCTCCAAAACTTCGAGCATGGTGACAAAATCTTGTTCTTGTCCTGCCTGAGGAGCCATACGAGACTCTTGCTGAGCCTCTGTTAGCTCTTTATTTTGCGGAATCGATGTAGACGTTTGCAGTGCATTGGGCGGCGAACTACGCTCTGGGATATGCGCAATAGGAGAAAGATGTGGCTGTGCGGAAGCAGGCTCTTCAGAGAATTCGCTCTCCATAATAGCTGCACCTAGTGCTTTTAGCCACTCAGGTCCAAAGGAGAGAGGCTCATCATTTTCATCCGGAGTAACTGCTAGTTCATCTTGCCATAACCGATCGCTCATAGAAGGAGGTTCAACAGAAAATGGGGGTTGTTGAGCAGATAGATGCTCTGAGGGCTGAGATTGCGTGTATCTTCCCGACGAACTTTGTTCATCCTGAGCGAGCATGCTTAGCCATGCAGGAAGAGGAGATGCATCTTGCTGTTCGGTCAAATGAAGTTGCTCTGTGGTACGATGCGCATCTTGTATGCCAGCATCCTTTGCTTGAGCAGCATTATCGTGTATTTGCTGCTGCTCTCGCACATCTTGTTGCTGGCCTTGTAACGTGCCAAGCTGAACAAGAGATGTCTCCTGCGGTGCCACAAAATCTTCTTGTTGAGATTGAACGTCAGCATCTTTCCCATTCCAGTCATCAAGCCCCTGCCAATTGGAAAGGATGTCAGAAGAGACAGTAGGGATGTCAATGGCATCGTTCTGTGGGAGCACAGGTTCATTTGGAGCAGCAAGAGCAGGCAAAGCAACGGCTTGACTCGGCCTCTCTTGAAGAAGCACAGGAGGTTTCTTTAATACCTTGACGAACGGATTATTTGGCTGGCTTGCTATAGTGTCACCAAAGAGTTCCTGAGCCATTACCAACTCGGGGTCGAGCGTCTCTGCTCTCTTGATAAGTTGCTGTGACTTCTGCATATCTCTACCAGAAATAACATGAGCAAGAATAAGCAAGGCTTTTAGACACGTGGGAACATCTGAGAGAATTTGAGCCGCCAACAGTTCTGTGCGCTCATAGAAACCTTCTCGCCAACATGCCTCTAATAAACCCAAACGTGCATCGAGACGATCTGGACTGACAGCCAATACAGCTTCCCACTCCTGAATAGCCCGAGGAAGCAGATTACCCCGCATATAGAGGCGAGCAAGACCTGCTCGTGAGAACATAAACCCTTGCTGTCCAGCTTTGGCACTCAGTTGATTGAACTTTTGGCGTATCTGACTATTGCCCCGGCTCAACTCGTACGCCTGCTGGTAACAATCAAGAGCAGTGTCATAGTCTGACATGTTTTCACTGATAAAAGCACGGTCGCAGTAGACGACCACATTCTCAGGATCATTGGTTAATACCCAATCAAAGGTTTGCCGTGCTTCATCTAGATGTCCCTGCTTAAGATAGGTTTCACCCAGAAGGCGCTGAACCTCCAAAGATTGGGGGAATTGAGCAAGAACATGCTGACACCGTTCTAGTGCATCATCGATGTGACCAGAAGTAATCGCCTCTTCTGTCTGCCGCAAGTAATCACGAAGCATTGTCTGTGTCATAAAGCCTGATCTCTCCTCTTCCCGCTTTACACGCTGGTCAGTAATTTGCCAAAGTATGTCGCTCTATCGATGTCATCCGGTCCAATGATAGCTAAGCGCCGCCATTCAGGAGCAAAGCAGGACATGGCTACACGCTGAATATCCTGTGCAGTCACAGCATTAATGGTCGCTACTATCTCTTTCACATCGCGCACACACCCACGTAAACATTCTTGGCTACCCAGCCAGCAAGCCACTTGTTGTGTACCTTCTAATGAAAGAAGAATGCCACCGCGTACGTAAGCTTTAGTTCGTTCAAGTTCGTCGGGTGCTACAAGCACATGACAGAGCCGATTAAGCTCTGTGAGAATAGCTTGTGTAGCATCTTCTGCTCTAGCGGGATCTATACCTGCACTGACCACGAGATTGCCAGTTTCATGATAACTATTGAAGTAGCTGCCAATATCATAAGCCAGACCTTGCTCTTCTCGAAGGGCCTGGAAAAGTCGTGAACTCATGCCATCGCCAAGCAGAGCATTCGTGAGCATGAAAGCGGCGTAGTCAGGTGAGCTGTACGCAACGCCTAATGTCGTGAGACAGAGGTTTGTCTGCTCTGTCTCTTTCTGTACCATCTTCACGTTTAGGGTGTCACGTGGGGGTAGAGACTCTTTCCACCGTGAGCGTTCACCCATGCGCCAATCGGCAAAGGCAGCGTTGGCTGCCTCGATAATCTGTTGCTGATCAATATTTCCAGCGACGCTAATAACCAATGAGTTAGGTAAGTAGTGCTGCTCCAAGTAGTCAAGCAGTTGTTGACGCTCTAGGCATTTCACTGTCTCCACTGTCCCTGCATCATCTCTACCCAAAGGTAGCCCAGGCCACATCACTTCATCAGCAAGCAGATTTACCCATTCTTGGGGATCATCACGTGTTGCATTGAGTTCTTCGATAATGACACTACGCTCTTTCTCAACCTCTGCCGAGTCAAAGAGCGGGCGTCGTAGCATATCGGTGAGCACATCCATCACGATAGGCAGATACTCAGCGGGCACCCGAGCTATGTAACTGGTAAGCTCTTTGCCTGTACTTGCATTGAATGTTCCACCAACACCTTCAATTGCCTCAGAGATATGCCTGGCCGTGGGATAGTTGAAAGAGCCTTTGAAGAGCATGTGCTCAATAAAGTGTGATACACCCGCGACATGATCCTGCTCATAGCGCGAACCAACACCGAAAGAAAAAGTGATACTAGCAGAACACATACCAGACATAGGTGCAGTCAGCAAGCGTAACCCATTGGGCAAGACCGTTCGTTGGTAATTCATGCAATAATTTGGCACTCTACTTCTCTGGTTGACTCGTTCAGTAAGAGCACCATTTCTGCCTTTCAAGTTGAAAAGACTCATTTTTAGCAAAAAGATTTTGCTTCGCCCTTCGCACTATTATAGACGCTTTCCCCCTCCACCGCAACAGAATAGAAGACGAAAGCACAAGGAATAGCCCTTTTGGGTAAAGCTATTGAGGTTGTTAGAACAGGCCGATGTCATTTGCTAGATCCCCTAGCCCACCAAGCAGCCCTTCTTCCCGATGGTGGTGTCTATGACCATATCCCATGTCTCCCTCCACACGATTCTCAATGTTCTCCTCTAGGCCGTGTAACAACATTTCTCCGCCGATAACCGCTGCGGCACCACCTAGAGCACCCATCGCCATCTTCCCACCACTACCTTGTAGCATTCCACCTAATCCACCCATCACCCCCTGCTGACCCTGGACAGGCATATTCGCCGGGGTAGGTGCGACACCTACCAGACTGTTGTGGCAGCCTGGGCAAGTAGACGTACCGAGTTGCGTTATGGCCATACAGATGGGGCAACGTAGTACCATTGGCTGCTGCTGATAACTCGCTTGTCCATATTGTTGAGCATATTGACCATATCCAGGCTGAGCCATAGGTGTTGCTGAAATGGCACTTCCACAAGCAGCACAGAAGTGTACGCCAGGGGCATTCTGTCTCCCACAATTCGTACAAAATGCGGGAGAGGGCATAGCACCGGGCACAGAATTTTGTTGAGCTATCCCACTGCGCAAGTTCTGTCCACAGCTTATACAAAAGGCATTCTCTATTGGCACCTGTGCATGACAAGCGGGACAGGTCTGAGTCGTAGGGTGCATAGGCGTTGCCGAGATGGCTTGAGCAGTTAAGGTCGAGCCACAGTGTCCACAGAATGCTGCTCCGGGTCTCACTTCTCCACCACAACGAGGGCAGTTGGCTGATGTTATCTGATTGCTCTCAGACGCTGCGTTAGCAGGGTACACAGCAGTGCCACATTGTGGACAGAACTTTTTCCCAGTAACATTATATCCACAGGATAGACAGGTTGTCATTGATTATAATTTCCCTTCTCTTCTTGTTGACATCACAGGCCCGATGCGATAGACTTGAATAAGCTTTTCTCTATCCATTATAGATTCATCCACAGCGAAATGCAAACGTTACCAGTACGCTGAGAACTATGCAACAACCTTCATTTCATGCCCTGCTCTACGGAGGAGACTATAATCCAGACCAATGGACAGAGGACGTGTGGCTGGCGGATATGCGCTTGATGAAGCTTGCACACGTTACTATGGTCTCGATCAATATCTTCTCCTGGGCTTTGCTAGAACCACAACCGGGCATCTACCACTTCGCGCAATTAGACCGCATCATGAACATGCTAGCACAACACGATATTGCAGCCGACCTGGCCACAGCAACAGCATCTCCACCGACATGGATGAGTCGCCTCTACCCTACTATGTTGCCAGTCACACGAGACGGCACGCGTATGACTCACGGCTCACGCCAACACTACTGTCCCAATGGTAGAGACTATCGTCGCAAGGCAACAGCCCTGGTGCAAAGACTTGCACAACGCTACGCTGGACATCCTGCGCTCAGCATGTGGCACATCAACAACGAATACGGCTGCCACGTATCACAGTGCTATTGCGATACGTGTGCTGTCGCCTTCCGGGTCTGGTTACAGCAGCGCTACCAGACTCTTGATACATTGAACTATGCCTGGTGGACAAACTTCTGGAGCCAGCGCTACTATGATTGGCAGGATATCCTTCCACCACGACTCTCACCCGCTCAAAATAATCCGGGCCAGGTTCTCGACTACTGGCGCTTCATGTCGGATTCACTGCTAGCCTGTTATCGTCTTGAAGCAGATATCCTGCGTAGCGTTACTCCCCATGTGCCACTCACGACAAACCTGATGGTGGCTTTTAAACCTGTGGATGGCTTCTCATGGGCTTCTCACATGGACATCATCTCCTTTGATATGTACCCTGCTAACACTACCCCAGCATGGGAGACGGCGCTATCACACGATCTTATGCGCTCACTCAAGGGTGGTCGGCCTCACTTAGTGATGGAGCAGAGTCCAAGCCAGGTAAACTGGATGGCTCAAAATCCACAGAAACGCCCGGGACATATGCGGCTACAGAGTATGCAAGCTCTTGCCCACGGTGCGGATGGAGTGATGTTCTTCCAGTGGCGTCAGTCAAAAGCGGGAGCGGAGATGTTCCACAGCGCCGTTGTTGCACATGACAGCAGCGAACACGGGCGTATTTTCCGCCAGGTAGCACAGTTGGGAGGAGAACTACACCACCTCTCGCCGCATATTCTTGGCTCACGTATCAATGCCCAGGCCGCTATCCTCATGGACTGGCACAACTGGTGGGCCGTCGAATACCTGCCTGGGCCAAGCGACCGCTTACGCTACTGGGAGCAGATCAAGGCTCACTACCATGCCCTACACAGTTTGCAGGTAGCAGTGGATATTATCCAACCCGCCAGCGATTTAAGCCAGTACCGCCTGATTATCGCTCCACTGCTCTACATGCTGCGACCGCAAGTAGCAAACAATCTACAACATTTCGTCGCACAGGGCGGAACCCTCCTCGTGACTTTCTTTAGTGGCATTGTCGATCAAAACAACCACGTGGTGCTAGGCGGTTACCCGGCAGAACTGCGCACATTACTAGGCATTCACGTCGAAGAGTTTGATCCCTTTACGCCGGAGATGAGCAACGAACTAGCAATACAAGAGGAACCTCTGCAAGGAACCTACCCCTGTACATTGTGGGGAGAACTCATTCACCTAGAAGGCGCTCAGGCTCTAGGGGTTTTCACCAGCGACTACTACGCCAACCAGCCAGCATTGACAATGCATTCATTCGGGCAAGGCCGCGCCTACTATCTTGCAACGCAGCCTAGTGACGAATTGCTCGTTCGATTAGCACGCCTCCTTTGCCAGCAAGCTAACGTAGCACCCGTGCTGCAGTCGCCCGAAGGAGTAGAAGTCACAAAACGTGTACGGGCAGATGGTCGTGCTGTCTATTTTTTGCTTAACCATACCGAACAAGCGCAACAAGTCACTCTGCCTATGGGATGCTTCACGTCTCTGCTCGATGAAAAGCGTGTTGAGGGGTCGGTAGAAATAGCGGCGGTAGGTGTGATCGTGCTCCTAAGTGAAACTGCGGAAGGTGGGTTTGAACAATACCTCTAAGGTTATCTGAGTCTAGCTTCGACCAAGGCACGCTCAAGCAGATCACTCACCCCTAATGCAGTAGCCCATCGGTCAAGATAGGCGAGGTCAAGAGCCGTCCCCTGCGTTTTCAACACACCAATCAGATCATTCCATTGCCGATTTGAGACCTCACCTCCTATACGATACCATTCCAATTTATTGACAATTGTGTTCTCAGGCGATGCAAGCACAAACTCGCGGCCTCCTTTGACCAAGGGTTGCTGTCTCAAACTACGCAAGGAATCCTGATCGAAGGCACGGGACTTGAGGATAAAGATATCAACTTTCAAGAACGTCACATTGGAGATGAGGTTAAATGAGCCTCTGCGCCGAATAGCATCGCGTATTGAATCCTCAACCACATAATAATCGTCTTCGAGCAACTTGACGAAGGGACGTACTTGGGAAGGCTGCATATCTGCAACAATATCGACATCCTGAGTAGGTCGAGTTTCTCCATAAAACGAACTTACTACAGAACCTCCAATGTAATAAGGAACGTTCAGTCGCTCCAGCACTTCGACAATTGGCGTAAGCGTGTGCAAGAGTTGCGTAATATTCATGGCAGCTACTCGTCTCTGAGGCCAGAATCGACCAGTGCTCGCTTCAATAGGTCAGCTATGTCAAGGACAACCGCTTGCTGCTCTAGAAAGGCTACATCTAGGTCGGTGCTCTGCACTTTCAGGACGCCAAGCAGATCATACCAGAGATCATCTGCACGTTGGTGGCTTCTCTTGAAGGCTTCAAGCAAAGATAAGATAACCAGTTCAGGAGACAAGACGGAAATTGGCTGGCTCCCTTCAACCAAAGTTATCTGGCGCGTTCGATGAAATACCTGCTGGCTTCCTACTCGCTGCTCAGCAAGCGTTACGACCACCTTGAGCAAAGATGCTAGATGAACAAGAGTGAAGGGAAGTTTTTGTCGGATAGCTGTGTCTACCTCTTCTCCCTGAAACAAATACACTCCTCGTAAGCGATTGAGCAGAGAGGGAATATGCACCGCTTGTAGATCAGCGACTACATCAACCTGGAGTGTTGCCCGTTGCATGCCATAGAGCGAACTGGCAAGCGACCCCGCTAGAGCATAGGGAACATGCAGGGCTTCTAACGCCCCGATGAGGGGAATAATAGCCGCATGGAACTCAGGAATGCCCTCCGATTGTATCCCGCGTGTACGTAAGACCATACGCAACTTATCAGCCAGATGCTTGCCATATTGACGCTCGATGAAAAGAAAAAGAACCTCTTCATCATTGGCCTCTGGGTGAAGACGCTGAACGTCTTGTCTGCCCGCCTCGATCATCAAAGTCGCCCACGACTGGATAAACTCGAAACGCTTGCTCACCGATGCTTTGCGAATCATATCAACGAGCACTCGTTCAGCATCAAGACTAGTATCAACCGATTGTGTCCTCACGATCTTGCTCCAAGCGTTGTTAGAACAAGTATACTAGAAGAAACTTTCGTTGTCAAGAGTTATCTCTGCCGTTCTATCGTGGAAAGCCGCTGATCCTGCTCTGTTGAGCTACGTTGGGCGCATAAAATTGCCTGCGGCTGCTGAAGTAGGGCGTCCTCTACACGCTGGCGATGCTTGGGCAGCGTATTTTCCGGCAGAGAATCAGGCGCGAAGTAACGGCATGCACGCGACTCTTCCGTACTGATGAGTATGCCCCCCGTAACACGGCAACGAAACGTCAGCACCACTTCCTGTTTCTGAGGCTTGGAGTAGACGCCCACTAGTTGTTCTACCTGGACCTCTAGCCCTGTCTCCTCGCGCACCTCACGGCGCAGGGCTTCGTCTACCGCCTCTCCCACTTCCATGCCGCCACCAGGCAGATTCCACCAATCAATATCACGCCGATGCGCCAACAGCACTAGCCCATTTTCAAAGATCAGGGCATAGACGCCAATACGAAAGTGATGCGAACTTCTCGTTCTGTCCAAAAGTTCTGCCATATTCTGCCTGCCAATCTATCTTTTGTAGCATATATATAAAATTCCTCTGCACTACAGCTTATAAACACTGTACGCAGTATCATGCAAAACTAAGCGTGCGAGATCATAAGCTTGCTCTTGATCTATCTCATCGGCATCAATCATCTCTTGCAACACCTGTCCAATCACCTGCCGTCCACGCAACGCCGCCGCCCAGTGCATCTCTGGCACATAGATGCCATCAGAGCTGTACATCAGTTTGCTGGCAGGGGCCACACTGAGTGCTTGGCGAGTGAAGGCGAGCATTTCTAGTTTGTCCACGAAAGGAATGGTATAGGAGAGGTCGAAGTACACATGCGGATAGATAGTGGCAAGGTAGGCACCAAGTTGCGTATAGGGATAGCTCTCGTGGAGCAAAACAATCGGCATCGTTCTGTAGTCATGGCGTTCCAGCACAGCACGTAAATGCAGGGGATTGCCCAGCAACATATCGATACTACCGTCGCCATAGCCTGTATGAAATTGTACAGCAACCTGCTGCTCAGCCGCACTGCTAAAGGCAATATGCAAGAGATAATCGATGAGCGGCTTATGGGCAATACGCAATTGCCCATTTTGTACCGCCTCTGCACGCGCCTCAGCAAAAGAAAGCGCAGCTTGGTCTTTGCTCCACTCTGCAATGGCCAAACCAGTGCGATAGGCTACGATACTCTTAAAAGCACAATAGCCTTTCTCGCGAAGAGTGCTTATCTGCTCTGTAAAGCGTGCAACCACTTCGTCGAAGTCATCATACGTCACAACAAGACGTTGCATAAGCGTTTCCAGCCGCAGCATTTTGGTCGTGCGACATCCTGCTACAGCGCTTATGCGCTCTGGAGTAGAGCATTCTTCAGGTGTAGGATATGCAGAATCGAGTACGAGCGTATCAATAGCAGCCTCGCGTACAAGGCGCGCCAACAAGGTATCAGCGCTCATACTGTTCCTTGCCGCTATGACTGCATCTTCGTTACAAGCGCAGCTATAAAAGGATGCCATCTGCCGTATCATCCACAAATAGTAGACGGTATTAGGAACATGCCTTTCAGCGAGACTTGCAGCACTAGCTTCCGTGAAGTAGCGGCGAAATTGCAGCACGTCCATGCACTGATTACTCAGCACAGGATGACAATGATTATCCACCACAGGGATGGCACTCAGTTCGAGCATGTTGCTTATCTCTTAAAAAATGAGTTTTCGCAGGTTAAGGGATGCAATGGGAAAAAATATGCAGCTTTCTACTTTTGCTCAGCATAGCACGTTGTATAGGCACAGCGCAATCTTTGGCGGAAAACAAAAGATGGTGCCTGTGGGATAGTATCCCACAGGCACCATCACATTCATTCTGTTGGGGCTACAGGCCCCGATATCTTTACTTTTTCCCTACACAACACGGCGGCCATAGCCACCCGAAACAGCGCGCAAAATCGCAATCAGAATACAAGCACCGATAAATGCAATGATGATGGTTCCAATGAACCCACCTGCACTTATCCCCAGCAGGCTTGCTAGGAAGCCGCCAATGATTGCGCCAACAATGCCCACAACGATATCTCCAACGATACCATAACCGCCACCACGCATCACCACGCTGGCAAGAAAGCCTGCGATCAAACCAACAACAAGCCACCAAACCAGACTTCCAAGAGAGATATCTGCTAATACCAAAGTTGCAAGTGCCATAATAGAACCTTCCTTCTCTTTCTTGTCTAAACGAGATTTCTTTCAATGCTACAACTCAACCTAGGCATATGATCGCTCAGAAACTTGCTCAGGTTTCGTTGTTCCCATATATCACGCAGATGGAGATATATGAGTTTCATATACTCGGTCAAGAAGGAAAACTCTCACCATTTCTTAAACTTCTCTTAATCTTTCTCATCTTAATGAGCAGCCAGCATACATTCCTGCAAAAGTGTATAGCGCGCTCCTGTGCGTTGCAACTCACTTTTCATCACAATTATGTGACGCACATGATAAGACTGGTGAGAGACGATGCCCTGCTGCTTTGCGACGAGCAGATCGCGTAGTCGCTGCTGCTCCAATTGTGTTAAGGGTGCTTTAACACGAGCAAGAGTGAGATGTGGCGAAAAAGGACGCGTGTCGACAGTAAAACCGCGCTGCTCTAGGGCTGTGTTGAGGAGATGATGTAGCTGAAGTAGAACACCTGAAGGCTCTTCAATGCCCAACCAGATTACACGTGGCTGACGTGGTGACCCAAAAATACCGAGGCTCGCAAGACAATAGGTGAATGGCTTGACCTGTTTTGCAGCACCCTCAGCAGCTTGTATAGCCAGTGCCAACTGTTCATCGTTTAGCTCGCCAAGAAAGGACAAAGTGAGGTGAATGCCTCGCGGGTCAACCCAACGTACACTGGGAAAGGTATGAGCCATACGCTGGATAATTTCGGCTAGGTGCTGCTGTAGATGCTCATTCATTTCAAGCGCAATGAACGTTCTAGTCATTTAACATATTTCTCGCCATCTCTCTACTTTTGCGTAGATTAGGTATCTTCTCAGGTAAAAATGACATATTGTCTATATGACGCCAAATGCTTTAAGGTGCCATAAACTATACGACGCCAAAGACAACTACTTGACAATATATCTTTCGTATGCTATATATAGTATCAATGTCATACAACAAGTAGGTTTGTATGAGAAACACGAAGGCATCGGCATGACAACGTAGTGAATACTCTATTTAGATGCAACGCTTCAGAAGTAAGATGATACCCTCGTCTCCCTTGTGTTCTACGTGGAAATGTCGTTGCACAAGAAACATAAATGTGAAGCTCTCACTATCATCTCCTTGCCCACCCCTGACAGGAGGAGAATGAGAACGCTTCATACTTGTTTCTCTACTTAGACATTGTGACGTATAGCAACAAGTTTTGTAACTATTCAGTAGTGTAGGATGATGCGTTACCTTGTGGGATGGGAGGCGGAAGACGTGCAGGGATAGGAAGTTCCCCAAACTTGCTATCTTGCATCCTGCCGAGGATTTTCTGGGTACTCCTGAAGTACCTCACTGAAGAGTTACGGGGCGTATTTCAAAAAGGGGTGTCCTAATGGTACTATCTGCTTTCACCATCTCATCCCGTTCTGATCGTTGGACCCGTTGGGTTATCGCCATTGCAGCCCTCCTTATGCAGCTTGCCCTCGGTTCAATCTATGCCTGGAGTGTTTTCCTCCGTCCAGTCATGCTCCAATACCACAGTTCAGAGCCAGCAGCTAATCTCACCTTCAGCCTTGTGCAGCTTGTGTTAGGCATTACCGCTGGGTTTGGGGGTTACCTCAATAGCCGCTTTGGCCCACGCCTCATTGCCACAGTAGGTGGCATACTCTACGGTCTAGGCGTTTTGCTGGCTGCACTTGCAGCTCCTCATTTGCTCATTCTGTATCTGACCTATGGTATTCTTGGAGGCATCGGCATTGGCCTAGGCTATATTGTAGCTCTCGCCATGCTGCTCAAATGGTTCCCTGATCACCGAGGCTTCATTACTGGTCTGGCTGTTGCTGGCTTTGGAGGAGGAGCTCTGATTACCGGGCCACTGGCGGCCTCCTTGATCAAGTGGGTTGGCTTGGGGCATACCTTCGTCTGGCTGGGTCTAGGCTACCTTGTAGTTATTGTTGTAGTAGCGCAGTGCTTCCGTACAGCTCCAGAAGGCTATGCCCCCGCCGGCTGGACACCCCCGACTCGCCAACAGTCGGGGCCATTACGTGAATATACCTTGACAGAAGCCTTGCGTCGGCGCAGATGGTATGTGCTCTGGCTGATGCTCGCCTTGAATGTAACGGCTGGAGCAGCCTTGATCTCGGTAGCTTCTCCTTTGGCACAGCAGTTCACTAATGTTGGGGTCTTGACTGCAGCCCTTATTGTCAGCGTCATTGCGCTGTTCAATGCGGCAGGGCGTCTCTTCTGGGGCTGGCTCTCCGATGGCATTGGTCGGCCCTCGGCCTTCTTGAGCATGTTCGTACTACAAATGATCGTCTTCGCGCTCATACCTTCGATTACCAGTTTTGCACTCTTGCTCGTTCCAGCAGCCATTGTAGGATTGTGTGCAGGTGGTGGATTTGGCACGATGCCAGCTTTCGCCGCTGATGTGTTTGGCTCAAAGCACGCGGGCACGATCTACGGCGTGATGTTGACAGCTTGGAGTGCTGGTGGGATTGTGGGGCCCCTGTTAATTGCTAGCTTACCATATAAGACGGCACTCTATATCATCGCGTTGATCATGCTGCTGAGCACTGTCTTACCACTACTGACACGTTCACTTGTACCCATGCGTAGCGTAGTAGAAATGGGGGAGGCCACAGTAAGCTAAGCCAACTAACAAGATTTTTGCTTAGAAAATGTCAGATCGCGGCGGCCCAAAAAGGCCGCCGCGATCTGACATTTTCTAAGGAAATCAAGCCCTAAATTTCGTCTTTTGCTTCGTTTGTATAGTGAGATATGGTATTATATCTATAACTGACAAAGTTTTCTATCATATACAGGACTTCCTCTATTCTGTAAGGAATATACCTTATGCAAAAAGAGCAGATATCCTTGTCTCAAACCATTATATCACAGATGATGCAGATAGGTTCTAGTGTACAGCCATTCAGCAAAGAGAGCCGTGAGAAAACCTCCCGTATTCACAATGCGAAAGTTGTGCATAGTGTTTGTCCCTACTGCGCGGTGGGATGCAGTTTGGATGTCTACGTCAAGGACGGCAGGGTGATTGATATCGAAGGCAATGCTGACAGCCCCATCAATCGTGGAACGCTCTGCCCCAAGGGTTCAGCCACATTCCAATATACAGTCAATCCCAGTCGCTTAACCCAAGTCCTCTACCGGGCACCCTATAGCGATCACTGGGAAGTCAAATCGCTCGACTGGGCAGTCGAGCAGATTGCACAACGCGTCAAAAAGACACGGGACGAGACCTTTGTGCAAAGCTTGCCTGATGGGCGTGAGGTCAATCATACCCTGGGCATCGCTACCTTGGGTGGGGCAACACTAGACATCGAAGAGAACTATGTGATAAAAAAACTCTTCAGCGGTGGTCTGGGCGTTGTCTCAATTGAGAATCAGGCCCGTATATGACACAGCTCCACTGTACCCGGTCTGGGTACATCATTGGGGCGTGGTGGTGCTACTACATTTCCGCAAGACCTGGTCAATAGCGAGGCTATCTTGATTATGGGTAGCAATATGGCCGAGGCTCATCCGGTGGCCTTTGCTAATGTCGTCAAAGCGAAGGAACGGGGAGCGAAGGTGATTCATGTAGACCCACACTACTCGCGCACATCAGCTTTAGCCAATCTGCACATTCCTATACGCGCAGGCAGCGATATTGTGTTCCTAGGAGCGATTATTCGCTATTTGCTTGAGAACAACGCTTACTTCCATGACTATGTGTTGCATTACACAAATGCAGCTACCTTGATTCGAGAAGACTACCGTGACAGCGAAGATTTAGATGGGCTATTCTCTGGCTTTGACCCTGAAACAGGTGTTTACAGTGATCAGAGCAGTTGGGACTACCAACGCGACGCTAATGGACAGCCATTGACCGACCCCAGCATGCAGCATCCGCGCTGTGTGTTACAGATTCTGCGTCGCCACTTTGCACGCTACACTCCTGAAATGGTTGAGCATGTATGTGGAGTGCCACACGAACAATGGGCGCAAGTCATGGATACGCTCATCGAGAATTCGGGACGCGAACGTACTACTGCCTTGTGTTATGCTGTGGGCTGGACTCAGCAATCCAAGGGTGTACAGATTATCCGTGCTGGGACTATTGTGCAACTCTTACTCGGCAATATTGGCCGCCCTGGTGGGGGAATTATGGCCTTGCGTGGCCATGCCTCAATCCAGGGTTCGACAGATGTGCCGACGCTCTATGATCTGCTGTCCGGCTATATGCCACAGCCGAGTGCGCAGTTGCCGCAACAGACGCTGGCCCAATACATCGCCACGGCAGGCCAAAAAACAGGCTGGTGGTCCCATTTGCCCGTCTATATACGCAGTTTGCTCAAGGCATGGTATGGCAAAGCCGCCGATGAGCAAGACGGCAATTGTAGCTATCGCTGGCTTCCCAAAATCACTGGCGACCATTCGCACTTGGTGACCAGCTATGCCATGCTTGATGGGAAGGTACGTGGCTACTTCCTCTTTGGGCAAAATCCTGCCGCTGGCAGTAGCAGTGCACGCATGCAGCGCAAAGCTCTAGAGCAGTTGGACTGGCTGGTCGTTCGTGATCTCTATGAGGTTGAGTCAGCGGCATTCTGGTACAAAGGACCACATGGAGACGCAGTTGACCCAAGCAAGATCAAAACTGAGGTCTTCCTCTTACCTGCTGCTGCCTCGACGGAAAAAGAGGGCAGTTTCACCAATACCCAGCGCGTGATACAATGGCGAGACAAGGCAGTCGATCCGCCCGCTGATGCTCGCTCAGACCTGTGGTTCGTCTACCACCTTGGCAAACGCTTGAAAGAACTGTATGCTACAAGTAGAAAACGCCAGGATCAAGCATTGCTGGCATTGACCTGGGATTACCAGCGAGAAGAGCCAGAGACAAACTCATATATACTCGATGAGCCAGATGCCCTGCTCGTGTTGAAAGAGATCAACGGCTACTATGTACATCCATCTGCTCACACCATTGGGCGACGACCTACATATACACTGCGGGATGCGCCACATATAGCAGGATTTGCGGCACTCAAAGCCGATGGGAGTACAGCTTGTGGTTCGTGGATCTACAGCGGTGTCTATCCAGAACCTGGTAATAATCGTGCAGCGTCACGTATTGCCGCTGGCTATCCTCCCTTACAGTGGGGGTATGCCTGGCCTGCCAACCGCCGTATCCTCTATAATCGCGCCTCGGCTGACCCACAAGGCCGTCCATGGTCGGATCGCAAGAAGTATATCTGGTGGGATGAGCAACAAAAGCAATGGACAGGCTATGACGTACCGGATTTTCCACTGAGCAAGGCACCTGACTACATACCACCACCAGGAGCAACAGGCATGGATGCCATTTCCGGTAACAGCCCATTTATCATGCAACCTGACGGCAAAGGCTGGCTCTTTGCTCCTAAAGGGCTAAAAGATGGTCCGCTTCCCACACACTATGAAGCAGTGGAGTCTCCAGTTCACAATGCCATGTATCACCAGCAGAGTAATCCCACTGCTAAGTACTTCAAAGATCGACCAGATAATCGTCTTGTGACAGTAGCCGATGCAAATTATCCGATTGTGATTACGACCTATCGGCTCACTGAACACCATGTCAGTGGAGCAATGACACGTTGGCTGCCCTGGCTCAACGCTCTGCAACCGACACTTTTTGCCGAACTCAGTCCAGAACTGGCAACAGAGCGCAAGATCAAGCATGGAGACTGGATAGTCATTAGCACCCCTCGCGGCGAAATTGAAGCACGAGCAATGGTGACACGGCGTGTACGCCCACTACGTATCAACGAGCATGTGGTACACCAAATTGGGCTGCCATTCCATTGGGGGTTCCAGGGAAAAGCTACGGGCAGTATTACCAATGATCTGGCACACACCGTACTAGAGCCAAATGTGAGTATTCAAGAGGCTAAAGCGTTTATGTGTAACGTGCGCTCAGGACGCCTAGCCTGAATGAAGGAATAAAGCTATGATAGTTGAAACTTCGCAACGTACAACCTCCCCAGAACTAGTGCAAAATATAGTATCGCCACTGCTCAAACAGCCAGTACCACCGATGCAGCCAGCTATGGGTTTTTTTACCGATACTAGTATCTGTATCGGCTGCAAAGCCTGCGAGGTAGCCTGTAAGCAGTGGAACGAGCTTCCTGCTAACGAGGCTCATTGGAGCGGTACAAGCTACGACAACACGCGTCAGTTGAGCGCGACTACCTGGCGACACGTACAGTTTATAGAACAGATTGGACGCGAGCGACCACAGATTTCAACATTGCCCTTCTTCAACAATGACCGTTGGTTGATGCACAGCGACGTATGTAAGCACTGTGCAAACGCACCATGCCAAGAGGCTTGCCCTACGGGAGCGATTATCCGCACTGAATTCGACACGGTCTACGTGCAGCAAGATATCTGCAACGGCTGCGGCTATTGTGTTGTGGCCTGCCCCTTCGGAGTGATCGCTCGCGATGAGCATGCCAGCCACACGGCACGCAAATGCACGCTGTGTTATGACCGGATGAAAGATGGTATAGAGCCTGCCTGCGCCAAAGCATGCCCTACCGACTCGATTCAATATGGCGAAGTAGAACAACTCAAAGCGCTTGCACGTGAACGCGTTGGACTCTTGCATGAGCGTGGTGTGAGCGAAGCTCGTCTCTACGGTGTAGACGACAACATGCTTGATGGTGGCCTCAATTCTTTTTTTCTTTTGCTAGACGAGCCAGCCGTGTATAATTTGCCGCAGAATCCGTCACGCCCCTCAAACAATGTTGTCCCAGCGTCGTTGTGGTCAATTGTCACGGCCCTAGTGCTAAGCTTGCTGGGCATATTCTTTTTCAGTAATAACAAATAAAATTTACTAAGTTTATAGGAAGGATTGCCAATGCAGCAAATTCGTCTTCCCCAGGCTATCGTAGAGCGTCTTACGCCCACCCAAATTGCCGAGCAATTAGCAACGCTTACTACAGGTTATACGCCAGACCCAGAGCAGGAACTGCGAGAATCTACCTACTATGACCTGCCTGTTCTAAAGGCTCCTGTCTGGCATTGGGAGATTATCTGGTATTTCTTTTTTGGTGGATTAGCTGCCGGTTGCTATCTCCTTGCCAGTATCGCTGCTCTTTTTGGCTCACGTGAAGATCGCATCGTGGCTCGCACTGGCTATTATCTCTCATTGCTGGCATTGCTGCCTTGCCCACCCCTGCTCATCAAAGATCTGGGGCGACCTGAGCGATTCTTGCATATGTTGCGCATGTTCAAAGTGCGCTCTCCGATGTCAATGGGCGTGTGGGCAGTAATGAGCTTCTCATTCTTTAGTGGACTTACCACACTCATTCAAGCAGCCAGAGATGGTCTGTTGGGGCATGCAAGAGGAGTGAGATGGCTTGCCTTGCTTCCTCAATCATGGCTAGCGCTCCCTGGAAGCGCGGTAGCACTACTGCTTGGTAGTTATACAGGTGTGCTGTTAACGGCAACTAGCATTCCTCTTTGGTCACGCAGTAAACTCTTAGGTGGGATATTTCTTACGTCTGCCGTCTCCACTAGTATAGCTTTGATCTCCTTTGTACTGCGCCTAGTGCGTACACCCCTCGGTACATTGCACAAGCTAGAGCGTTTAGAGTGGAGCGTGCTTCTGCTTGAGATGTTAGGTCTGCTTGCCTTTTTGCGTGCTTCTGGTCGCGCCGCCCGTCCCTTGGTAGGCACGGCACCGACTGAGCACGGCACGACGTTCTGGCGCTTCGTTTTCGGGACTGGACTAGCGCTCCCGTGGCTGCTGCAAACTCTGTCCCTATTGACAAAGCGTAGCCCACAAAGACGTTTCCCTGGCCTACTCATCTCGCTGCTCGTACTGCTAGGTGGCTACTTCTTGCGACGTACAATGGTTGAGGCAGGACATACATCGAGCCAGGATGCACGCACTACCCTGTGGAATGCTCAAAGCTAGTTTTTTATCGCTCTATTCTTGTTTATTTGGTCTGGGAGGCAGTGATTTTCGCAGCTTTGCGCGTCGCAGAAGGGTAATGAGAGCAAACACAACAAAGATACCGATTGCTGCAAACTCTGCAACACCGCTCAGCAGATTAA
>JAFATZ010000144.1 GCA_019243675.1 Ktedonobacteraceae bacterium
TCTGCCTACCCCAGCGACGATTTCTCTGGTTTGTCACATAAAACAATAGGATCACAAATTTCACACCGCTCCTACACTTTCTCAAACTCAGTTTTTACTATATACGTCCCATCTGAGAGACGTTCTAGGGTGTAGTCGTCGAAGAGCACGGGGTCGGCCCTGAGCAGGCAGAGAAATACGCGTAGCGCAAGTTCGCGTATTTCGATCTCTGCATGTGTACTGGCGCGCATTTCAATAAAGTGCCGCCAGGCACGTACATTGGCCGTTACCACAATGGGAGCCTCAGTCTCGTTGGGCAGAACGGAGCGCGCACACTGCTGTACCTTCTTGCGTAAGTCGGTACGCTCTTGCGCGCTCAAAATGCTCACACCGCTCTGTTGCATCTCCAGCAAGCGATGGGTAAGTGTCGCATACTCGTTGGCTGCACGCTCGATACGCTCTATGAACTGATCATGCAGATGTGTATCTGCCTGATACTCGGGGCGTTCGACGAAGCGCAGTACACGCCCTGCCACGTAGCGCTGACTCACTTGCGAAAAGCTGAGGTGCCTATGCCGCACCAGTTCGTGTGTGACACTGCGCGAGATACCGTAGAGCAGGAGACTGAAATTGGCATGTTCTAGCACGGAACCGTGACCTGATGATTTAATGTTATCGAAGTAGCGTTTCGCTTGTGCATTGAGGGTGCGTTTGGGGCCAAAGCTCATATAGCAGACTTGTCCGGCGACCTTGCACAACTGCGCTCCGTCGGGCAAGGGTGTTGGATCATCTAGATAGCTATTGAAATTCAACGACGGGTCGAAGCCGTCGAGGAAGGTTGCTAAGCCTGCTATGTTCATATGCGGGCGAGAAAGAACCACTACTCCCGGGCTGAACAAATATGCTACGTTGCCTGGAGAGTAGTGGGTGGGAGAGTGAATGGTGGCAAAACCTGTATCCTCGCTTCCATACAACGACTGGAAGAGTGTCTCGGTGTCAATAATCAACGCGCATGGCCTCCTTACTACTAGCTAGGTCGATGGTTATACTAGTCTAGCAGGTTGGAGGCTGCTTGACTACTGACCGACAGGCTGTTGTGATGGGGAGAGGAGAGCATCCAGGGTGGCGCGACGTATACGGTAAGCCTGACGAGCACCGCGATGAGGCAAGGTGATCGCCTCCAACACTCCGTTTTTAATCCAACGCCGTACAGTTGTGTCATCAACGCGCAACTGCTGTGCTACTTCACGAACCGTGAGCAGCTCTGTTTCGTCGGGCATCGCTAGCCTCTTTCTCTTTTTGCACTAATAGGACGCTCAAAATAAATACAATAAGTTCCTTTTAAATAGAAATGCAGCCTATACGTCGGACTGCATATCCAGAGATTATTTGACTAGAAAAACGAACGTAGCTGTTTAGATTCCCTTCTACTAGCCACCGATCATCGACATACTGCGGTTGGCTCGTCTAAAGCGCTTATCGCCGATGTAGTGCTTAAGTTCCTTATGCCAAACTGCTTGGTGTATGGTAGCCGCTAGCTCCTCGTCGCTCTTGCCGCCACGAAGAACGGCACGAAGATCTGTCTCTTCTGTGGCAAACAAGCAAGTGCGAAGCTGCCCATCTGCAGTGAGGCGAATACGGTCACAGTGGGCGCAAAACGGTTCGCTTACGGGGTTGATGAAGCCTACTTCGCCTACACCATCGCTGAACGTATAGCGACGAGCAGTTTCTGAAGGGTCACCTGTGGTGATGGGAACAAGCGGACCGTATTGTGTTTCAATGATAGCCTTGATCTCACCCCCTGTGAGAATATCTTCCTTGCACCAGATTTGATCGGCATCGAGGGGCATAAACTCAATCCAGCGCATCACATAAGCTTTGTTGCGTGCAAAACGCACAAAATCGAGCACATCTTCTTCGCTATAGCCACGAATAGCAACTGCATTGATTTTTACAGGATAAATAGATGGATATTTCTCTAGTTCTGCGAGACCTTCCAGAACACGCTCAAGTTGGTCACGTCGTGTGAGTTGTGCAAATTTCTCTCGTACTAAAGAATCGAGACTCACATTAATGCGCGAAAGCCCAGCCTCGGCTAGTACCTTTGCTTGCTGTTTGAGTAGAATGCCATTTGTAGTAAGACTTAAACTGCGCAATCCCTCAATTTGACGTAGTTGGCGCACAAATTCCGGTACATCTCGCCGCACCAACGGCTCTCCACCCGTCAGACGAATCTGTTCAATGCCAATACTTACTGCGACACGAGCAATGTGCTCCAACTCTTCATACGAGAGAATTTCAGACTTCTTGAGCCAGGGCAGACCCTCGGCAGGCATACAATACGCACAGCGGAAATTACACTTATCGGTGATAGAGATGCGCATGCTTTTGATGCGTCGTCCGTAACTATCTGCCAACGGTTCCATAGCGACGAGCCTTTCTGTACTGGTTTTGTGCAGTTTTGTGCTTCTACCTAACTATAGCACTTTTTGGTCAGTTTGTCACCTATGTGTGTACTCGACAATGCAGGTACACCGTATTACATTGTATTATACAATATCTTGTGTAAAATGTGAATTGCACAACTTTTTCTGCACCTCTTGTCCTATGAGGGATGCTGCTAGCCCAAGTGCAACTTCATAGAAAAATGGGGGCTACCCAGGCAGCCCCCATTTTTCTCTCGTCTGTGTTTTAGGCGTCGTAGTAGAAAGCGAACTCGATAGGTGCGGGGCGCAGGCGTACTTCATCGGCCTGTCCTCGCTTAAATTCGATGTACTTCTCAAGCACGTCTGCTGTGAACACATCCCCCTCTAAGAGGAAGGAATGATCAGCTTCGAGCGCATCAAGAGCTTCATACAACGAGCCAGGAACTGAACGAATTTCGCGCAACTCCTCTGCTGAGAGGTGGTAGAGGTCGCGGTCAATCGGTCCATAGCCATGTTCACTCGGGTCGATGCGGCGGCGAACGCCGTCTAGACCTGCCATCAGCATTGCTGAGAAGAGTAGGTACGGATTGGCTGCTGGATCGGGTGAGCGGAACTCGACGCGCTTTGCCTTGGGATTGTCCGTCAAAGGAATACGTACAGCGGCACTGCGATTACCCTTTGAGAACACCAGATTGACAGGGGCCTCAAAGCCAGGAACCAGACGCTTGTAGCTGTTAGTAGTAGGAGCCGCAATCGCCATCAGGGCAGCAGCATGGGTAAGGACCCCTCCAATGTAGAAGCGGGCCATCTCAGAGATGCCTGCATAGCCCTCGCTGTCATAAAACAGCGGCTTTCCTTCCTTCCACAGACTCTGGTGCGTATGCATACCGGAACCGTTATCGCCATAAACCGGCTTGGGCATAAAAGTCACGGTCTTACCATACTTGCGGGCGGTGTTCTTTACGATATACTTGTAGAGCATCAGATTGTCGGCGGTCTTCACCAACGTATTGAAGCGGAAGTCTATCTCTGCCTGACC
>JAFATZ010000398.1 GCA_019243675.1 Ktedonobacteraceae bacterium
TGGCAGTTCAGCCTGCGCCATAAGTATGCCTTGGGCAACCTCTTCGCCACGCGTGATACCGCCGAAAATGTTGACCAGAATTCCACGCACTTGTACATCGCGTGCTACGAATGTCAATGCTTTATACATCACCTCTGCCTTCGCGCCACCGCCAATATCAAGGAAGTTAGCAGGCTTGCCGCCGACACGTGCCACCATGTCGAGTGTAGCCATAACGAGTCCAGCGCCGTTGCCGATGATACCAACATCACCATCCAGCTTCACATAGGTCAATCCTGCCTGTCTGGCTTCATACTCTAATAGGTTTGACTCTTCGGGTGCAGCCCACGAGGCGTACTCTTTATGCCGGAAGAGAGCGTTGTCGTCGAGCACAATTTTAGCGTCGGCGGCCTGCAACTGCCCATCGGTTGTCAACGCGAGTGGGTTGATTTCGGCCAGGCTTGCGTCGCTTGCAATGAAAGCCTGAGCAAGTGCTGTGAGAATTGCTGCAGCTTGGGTGATAACCTGATGGGGTAGTCCGGCGCGTGCGACAATATCGCGTGCCTCAAATGGACGTAGGCCCCAGTGCATATCAATGGGATATGTGATAATTTTTTCAGGGGTAGTAGCTGCGACCTCTTCGATGTCGATCCCGCCCTCGTGCGAGACCATCACCACAGGGGTCTGGGTTTTACGATCAAGAACGATGCCAAAATAGTATTCTTCTTTAATATCAAGTTTAGAGACAACAAGAACTTTTTCGACTTTTAATCCTTTGATATGCATAGCTAAAACGTTTGCAGCAGCGGCGTGTGCCTGTTGTGGCGTGTTGCCGAACTGAATACCTCCTGCCTTACCGCGTCCGCCTACATAGACCTGTGCCTTGATAACGACTGGCTCGGCCAACTGGCGAGCAATGGCCTCTGCCTGCTCTGCTGTATATGCCACATGTCCGGCTTGAATTGGTACCCCATAGCGTGCCAAGACCTCTTTGGCTTGGTATTCATGAATTTTCAAGAAAAAGATGCTCCTTTCTTTCGTCATGCTAGCACTAGAGCGCCAGCGTGTCAAGAAAGTATGAAGGATTGCTGCAAATTTCGTTTACATATCCACCTGTTGCATGACAACTAGAATGATCTTGAGCGCGGATGGTGTGCCTATGCGAGATGCCAAGGCATCTTTCAAATCTCCCCAACACTCCATTTTCGCATTGCTGGTATAATATTGGGGAGTCTCATAAACTATCCTCTGTAGATCGTTTCGGGAAGCGTTGTATTCATGAGTGATATACTGCATGATCTGCGCCACTTCACTTTTGTGTTCTGGTTCTGCCACGAATACACCTCCTTTGCTACTTGATTGTCAGACGTACGCTAGCCTGGTAGAATAAACCCAACAGTTATATCTCTATTATTATGGAAGTTTATGCGAAGATGAAGGGCGGGCACTAGCCGCTCAGCTTAACAAAGGAGCTAAGGAGACAGGACATGACATTAGCTAGCGTACTAAAGGAATATAGGAATAGGTATAATCTTACCCAACAGCAGTTAGCAGAAAACCTGAGTGTAGATGAGCGTACGCTGAGAAGGTGGGAGAACCGGGAAACGATTCTCAATGATATGGGCGAACTGAGGAGGATAGCTGCTGCATTAGGAGTTGATGCGGAGAAGCTCGGAGTCGCTGGCACAGTGGTAATAATGACGGATGAACAGGCAGAGGAGATATTACGACTGGTGTGGAAACTCATAAAGGAGGGGAGGGTATATGAGGCGAGGACAATTGCAGAGAGATTGGTCGAGGACTTGCAGACCAATGCCCTGCATCCCGGTAGCTATCAGCATCTCTGGAGGCTGACACACGCTCACCACGCGGCAGCATATGCTAAGGCGATGAACACCCGCAACAGTGAAATACGGTATCCTCTTGCTAGTTATGCAGAGATGGAGAAGACAGCTCGCCAGGTCAACGACGCTACGTTATTGGCCATTGCTTTGACCTACGAGGGTGATATGCATGCCCGCAAAGGAGAAATAGAGAAAGGTCTTAAGTTTCTGGAAGCAGCAGTCAATACCGCGCCAGAGCAAGACATTGCAACCAAGGGGAATGCTGTACAATTGCTAGCACGCGGGTATTTGAAGGCTGGACGGGTCAAGCAGTTTGAGCGCTTTATGGCGCGAGCAGAGGAGTTAGCAGGCCAGTTGACGGATGAGGGCATAACGCAGGGACAATACGGACTCAAATCGGTGTATGAAGAGTATGCGAAGAGCTATGCGTTGAGAGGAGAGATGCAGAAGGCTCTTGAATATGTTTGGAAGGCACAACAAGTACCAGCATATGATAAGCACTGGGAGATTGTGTTGAAGACGACAACAGCGATGGCCTTAGTACGCGGGGGAGAAGTGCAAAGCGGGGTAGATATGGCGGTAGAGTGTGTAGAGTTGTGCAGGAAATTTGGCACTCTTCGCTTGCTAGAAAGAATCTATAGTGTGCAGAGTGATCTTGAGCGACTAAGAAGGAACATTGGTCAGTCTAGCGCTACGCTACGCGAGGCGCTTGATGGGCCAAGTGAATACTGAAGAGGGGAGCATATATCGAACGAGGCACTGTTGCAACTCTTCTGCTAGTCACGTGTTGACCATATTTTGATAACTCTTCTCAAGCTTCACGCCGCAGAGACCACAAAAATTCGCATACGAGGGCAGGATAGTCTGACAATTTGTGCAAAGTATTTTTTTCCTCAGGACACGATTATTGAGAGGGGCTGGTTGTGTAACATCTGTACCAAGTGATGTGAGCCGCTGTATCGTCCTAGCCCACAAGAGGCGCTTTGACGTGTTGACGTACCAGTCTCCAAGCAGATTCCCTACAAGGACGGCGACGATGCCTCCAAGACTACTTACCAGCAGATATAGCAGAGCAGAGAGTAGGCGTCCTGCTGTTATGAGCAGTACATCGCCCAGCGCTAGACTGCTGAAAGTCGTGTAGGCTCCAAGCAAACCTACGTTGATGAAGAGACGGCGGGTTGGTCCAATAAGAAGGGTGGCATCAGCGATGGTGCTGATAAAGGCGAGCAGGAATGCCCCCGTAATATTGATGAGCAAAATATCAGAGGGCCATGCTTTGCCAAGCCAGCCTTGAATGAGGCTACTGAGCATGACACGGAGCAGTGTTCCACAAAATCCTCCTGCGAGGACTGCAAGAATGCGCCGCCGTGCTGAAAGTATCTGTGCCACTATAGCCATCTTCCTAGTATCATGCCCAGTGCGGCCAGAGGAATGCCGAGGGCATAGGTTCCTGCCAGATAGAGCAGGCTATAAGCGACGCTACCTGTTCGGATGAGCTGTGTCCCCTCCCACTGCATCGTACTGAAAGTGGTGTACCCACCGAGAAAGCCTGTTGCCAAAACCAGTTGCAGCGCTGGACTGATGACTCGGTGCCCAACTAGGCCAGCGATGAGTCCAATCAAGAAGGCTCCTGAAACATTGATCAGCCATGTCCCAAGAGGAATTTGTGAGCGTACACGCTCGGCGATGAAACGACCGAGCAGATAGCGCGTCAGAGCACCAGTGGCTCCAGCTAGAGCGACGAGGCCAAGTTGCAGCAGTGAGAGACCCATTATCGTTCTGCTTGCTCCTCTGCCAAGATAATTTCTACCGAGGAAACCGTAATCATTCCGCGTTGCATCAGTCGGTCGAGCACTGGTAGCAGCGTCTCAATGCGTTCATCACCCAAGCGGCCCATGTTACTCCCATCATTGGTGGGGGTCTTTGCCATAGTTGACTAGGGGTTGCCTGGATAGAGGAGTAGCGCGGCAGACACACATACAAAAGCTCCTGATTCCGCGTCCCTGCGTCATCAGGAGCTATCAGCCACAATGCAGTTTCGTCAAAGGAGTAGCTCTGACGGGGTGAGCTCCATCACCATTGCATATTAACTCATGGGTTTATTATAGCATATAATTTGGAGGGGTGTCAAGTGGGATGCCATAGGGGCCACCACCAGCAATGAGGACGTCTGTTGTCTTGGTCATGGTAGTGCTCCCCGATCCCACTTGCACTAAGCAAGATCAAAGTCGATGACACTGCTACACAGACGTAGTAGTTCAGCACTGACAACACAATGGGCTGGATGCGGGGCGTACGCCTTTCTTCAAGCCTTGCCACCATTCGCGTGGTGCTGTTGTTTTTCTTGCTATAAACTGTCGAGCATGTCATCCAACTCAGCAAGAATGACAGCCGCTGGCACTTGATTCCTTGGCGGATACCTTTCTGGCTCATAGATCACATGCACCCCACACGCTCGGAGGAACGCGATACTGCTGAAGAAGGCCGGATGACCATCAAGACCCCCTCCTGTCCGAAAGCAGGGGACAGCGATGATTGGCTTCTTCAGTCCGGTGTACTCGCACAGTAGACCGACTGCCAGTGTGTCACTGATGCCAAGTGCCCACTTGTTGATCGTGTTAAAGGTCGCAGGAAACACAATGATCGCATCAGCCCGTGGCAAGACATCTGGCTCTTCAGGGCGTTTATACTCGCTACGCACCGGATGACCCGTCAGGCGCTCAAGCTGAGCAAGATCAAGAAATTTTGTGCCTTGTGGGGTGGTAATGACGCACACATCCCACCCTGCTGCTTGCGCTTGCATAACCACCCCTTGCGTGAGTGGAGCAGAAGAACTAGCGCACGCGATGATATAGAGCGCTCCCCTGCAGTCGGAGCGCGATTGGCTCATGCGCTCCCTCGATACCAGTCTGCGGTAAGGAATGGTGCCAAGTGTGCATCTACGTGGTTGACAGCATACGTCTGCTTCCACGGCTCTAACTGCCGCCTAGTCGTAAGAATGCGCTGCATAACGGGCTGTGATTTCAAGTGTGCTGTGATCATAAGAGCCTGGATCAAGTGGTCACACGCCTCTTCTATTTCTCCTTGCAGAACAAACGTGCTAGCGATGTCAGCCAAGTAGATAGGCTGACGCCGTAGGAGTGCTAAGTCTAGTCGTGACAATGCATCTATCAAGGCTTTCCTGGCATCTTCTAGGAAGTGATGTGTAGTAAGGTCTTCTGCACGATACAATTGCTGGAAACAAGCACCTTGATAGCCCGCTAGTAGCGAGCGATCAAAGTTGATCCAGTAGCTCTCTTCTCTAATGATTATTCCATTTCTTAGGAGTGGAAGTCAATCCTTTTCTTGCGCGTGTTTCGCCTCATCCAGTTCCTTGCGGAAGTCCTTTACCTCTTGTATATCCTTATAGCCATTCTGCTCAAGTGCTTTCAGGTATGCATCTGCTCTGCTCTTCGCATGAGGAGATTGTAAGGCAAAGGTACGATGCAAGAAGAGTCTGGCCGCCTTGACGCTTTCTTCAATTTCGTTGAGCATCATATACGCTCTTGCCCAATCCAATGGAAGCCAGGCATGTAGATAGGTGTTCTGTTCCCAGGAAATTTGACAGATGATTTCTTTTTTCATCGCCAACGTTTGCTTTGGCTGTTTGAGATCCAGATAGCCGTAACTCCTTTCTGCCAGCGTCCCACTCAGAGAATGAAATACGAAATCTGTCCCATCCCCGTACTGCTCTCCTAAGTCGGTTGCCAACGTCTCAGCCACATCAATAGCTCTTTCAAAATGTAATTCATCATGCAGACCTGCATAGGCACGCGCCAGATAGGAATGAATGACCGCCATCACCTGTTTACTGGCTCTGAGAGAAACATCCCGTGCTTGTTCTAGTCGGTCTACTGCCTCTTGTTGTTTGCCTGCCCGTTCTAGTTCCGTCCCTATGCCCATCAGAGCCATCGCAAGCGGAGCAGGTTTGCCAAATTCTTTGGCTGTTTCATACATTTCTTCAAATGCTGCTACTGCTTTTTTATAACGTCTTCTCTCGACGTGGATGACGGCGTTGAGGCGTTGAACTTGAGCATAGAGGATGAGAAACCGTTGTTCTAGCTGGAGTGGGGGAGGAAGGTACATCCGAAAATAGGCAAATAAGTGGTTTAACCGCTCAACCGTCTTTTCAAGCATGGGAAGAGGGACAGCACGCCGTAAGCGCCACGCATCTTCTATTAAGTATTCAGTAGCATCAAGCGTCTCAACAAACATGGATCTGCCATGTCCAGGTAAGGCGTGTGGGTTGAACGGGTCGTACTCAGAGAGACCGAATTTCCATAAAGGAATGTCCAGGATGGCAGCAAGTTTGCGCAGGACATGTGGGTCCTCGATATGTTTGTGCCCATATTCCACGTCTTGGACATAGCGGGTGTTGACTCCCTGCTCAGTGCCACCAGACTTTGGCCAGACTTCTGCAAGCTGAGCTTGTGTCATGCTCCGTAGCTCACGGTATTCTTTAATAGTTCTCCCATGATGATATTTATAATTTATGACCTCTACCACACTATATACTCCTTCGCCAATCGGACGCACGTACAGCTACGTGTCCATGACAGACGAGAACTGTACTCATGGATGCGTATACACGACAGATACAGATCATTTTCTATGTTCAAAGCAGAGCGTTCAGTACGTGCAAAAAAAACTATATTCTTACAATGAAGCTAGTTGTAGTCATCCTTATGGATTGTACCATACTCGAAAGAGAAGAAAAGCTACAGTTGACAGAAAGAAAAGAGGAGGAAAAACTCTCATAGGTACATATAACCAATCATCTCACAATAGCGAGCATCCAACTCCTGATACAACATGGCAACCGTATGACTGGGAGAGCAAACAGGAGGTCTCCCGCCTCCTAGAGCGCGAGTGGATCCTCAACGAGTTCCTAAAAGGTCCATTGCCGCCAGGGTTGGACCTGCCCGCTGAGGCACGGGTGCTCCACATTGCGTGCGGCCCTGGCACGTGGCTGTACCTGTTGACCCTGAACTATCCTTCGTTGCAGATGACAGGCATTGAGAAGAGTCCGTATTACCTGCAATGCGCACGACACTACTTGGCCGGGTTGGACACGGTGACCCTACAGGAAAACGACATTGGCAGCGAATGCGCTTTCCTGTCCACGAGCACATTCGACCTCGTGCATCTGCGTTTCCTGGCCGCCGAGGTAGCACCCGATATACTGCCCGAAGCGGTGGCGGAACTGGTCACGTCCTGTAAGCGGGGTGCATATGTGTATTGGACGGAGTGTGAGTTTCCGACCACCAACAGCGCGGCCTGTGAGCAGCTCATGTCTTCTATCCTCCAAGGACTGAAGACGCAAGGGCGCGGCTATGCCCCGGGCTGCAATACCCTGGGCATCACAGCCAGCATGGGGTCTTTGCTACGCGGTGCCGGATGCAGGCTGATACAGGACCAGGCATATGTGCTCGATATTTCGGCGGGAATGTTTGCCCATCACGTCTTTGTACAGCAAGCCCGTGTGCTCATCCAACAGATCAGGCCCCTAGTTGTTGAGACTGGCGTCGTGCGCTGTGAGGTCTACGATACGCTGGCGATGCAGGCCCTTGAGCAGATGCGCCAGGCGAAATTTTGTGGGGCGCTGTTTCTGCGCAGCGTTGTGGCTGTTGCGCCGTAGAGCACAGCGGGAGTTTTCTCTTGTCATGCTCCTTCACCTTCGGATGACAGACAGGGGATGTTACTATGTTACTGAGCCTGACAGGGCTTTCCCATTCTGCTGCTGCTTGCTAGACCCCGCCCCCGACGTTGTGAGAGCAGTGTGGTGGAGCGGGCGTTCGCCCGCTCCACCACACTGCTCTCATTTTCTTGGGTGGGGCTGGGCAACCACTGATGCCTTTTCTGCCAGAATGGGAAAGCCCTGCTGAGCCTGAGCAATAAGTTGCAATTTTTGCCAATATGGGTTATAGTAGGATAAATAACTCTTTAGTTGAGAAAGAGCATATCCTATGAGTGAAATAGAGCAAGAAAATCAGTTATCAGAAGTCGTAACGCCATACACGGTAAAGCAGTCAACTACTCATGTGCCGTTAGGTAAACCAACTCCAGCAACGAGGCTTGCGGGGGTAGCGGATTCTATTGAAGATGATGAAGCCGAAGAACAAGAATGGGATAGTATTGTCAATAAGCCTCATGTGCGACAAGCATTGCGCCGTATGGCAGCCGAAGCGCGACGGCAATACTATGCAGGACAGACCGAAGAAGGCGGCTTTGCGGTTGAGTGAAAATATAGTATGGCACTTTATCGGAACTCATGAGGAATACAACCATCTTTTCTGACGAGTTCTACGCATTTCACCTAGTCACTCTGTCGTATAAACGCCAACACCTCATCGCGCTTCTGCTCCATCAGCGCCTTCGTATCGGCCTCGACATTCAGGCGCAGTAGCGGCTCCGTGTTGGACGGGCGCACATTAAACCACCAGTTGCCATAGTCCAGTGTGAGGCCATCTAGGTGGTCAACCGATAGTGCTCCCTTGCCGAAATGCTCTTGTAGAGCGTGCAATTTGTGCTGGGTATCGCTCACGGTGCTATTGATCTCGCCACTGCGGAATCCGTGGTCTAGAGGCTTGAGCAGCTCGGAGAGTGACTTGCCTTCGCTAGAGACGAGTTCGAGGATGATTAAGAAGGCAATCAGACCCGAGTCGGCGTACCAGTTGTCGCGGAAGTAGAAGTGACCCGAGTGCTCACCACCGAAGATGGCATTGTACTGGCGCATCTCCTCTTTGATGAAGGAGTGGCCGACACGCGTCCTGATCCCTTTGCCCCCTAGCTTGTTAATCAGTTCGGGTACGCTCTTGGAGACGATCAGGTTGTACAAAATGGTTGAGCCTGGATATCGACGTAACAGGCTGTTGGAGACGATAGCCGTAACCATCGAACCATCGACGATAGCGCCATGCTCGTCAACCGGGAACATGCGGTCGGCGTCGCCGTCGAAGGCAACGCC
>JAFATZ010000396.1 GCA_019243675.1 Ktedonobacteraceae bacterium
GCAGGAGCGCGTTTGCCAGGCCAGCCACCAGTTTGCCACTGACTAGCGCAAACGAAGAGAGCCGTGAGCAGAGCAACAGATCAAAGGTTTGGCGCTCTTTTTCTCCATTGATGCTTGTGGAGGTAAATGCTGGCGTGATGAACAAGATAAGAAAGAGTTGAACGAACGAGAGTAAGATATACAGCACACTTCCAGTCTGGCTGAGTGTAACACTATTGGCATAGCCGTTAGTGGTGTTTGCATAGCGACTGATGTAGAACCCACCTAATAGGCCCATCAAGAGAATATAGACAATAACCACCCAGACGGTGCGCTCTCGCCGCATACGCAGGCGCAGTTCTTTTGTAAGCAGGGCTAAAAAAGTCATGATACGCTACCTCCCTCGGTAATACTCATGAATACCTCTTCAAGACGGCCTGCGCCACTACGTAGTGCAAAGGAGACCACAGGTATACCATGAGTGATAAGCTGCGACAGAATGCGCTGCTGTGCCTCGTCGTCACCGCTAAAACTAGCCTGCAGCAATTTCCCATCGCCATTGCCCTCGCTTACGCTGCTAATATCTGGCAGTTCCTTCAATAGTTGCAGCGCTTCTTGTGTCTGTCCCAGCACACGAATTTCCAGTTGACACTCTCCACTGATATGGCGCGAGACCTGTTCAACGTTGCCCGCTAAGACCAGACGCCCACCCTGCATAATGGCGACATCGGTACACATCTCTGCCAGTTCGAGCAGAATATGCGAACTGATCAGAATGGTTTTTCCCATACTTTGTAAAGTACGCAACAGCTCACGCAGTTCAACACGAGCACGTGGATCAAGGCCGGATGCTGGTTCATCGAGTAACAGGACATCTGGATCATGCACCAAGGCACGGGCTAGACACAGGCGTTGCTTCATGCCTCGCGAGAGTGTTTCGACAAAAGCATCGCGCTTGCCAGACAGATCAACCAGTTCGAGCAGGTCTGTCACGATACGTGCATGCTTCTTGCGGGGAATAGCATAGATGCCTGCGTAGAATTCAAGATATTCCACCACAGTAAGGTCGGGATAGACGCCGAAGAAATCCGGCATGTAACCTACCTTGCTGCGGATAACAGCAGGGGATTGACTAATCTCCTCATTATCGAACCAGACTTGACCAGCACTAGGGACGATCAGAGCCGCCAAGATACGTAGGAGTGTGGTCTTTCCAGCTCCATTCGGTCCGATAAGGCCGTAAATGCTACCTGGGGCTATCTCTAGACTAAAGTCGGTGAGCGCATTAACCTTATGATAGCGTTTTGAGATGTTCTGTATTTTTATCGTCATCACGCTGTTGCCCTCCATGCCAATGATGGCCTGCCTAGGAGCACAGTACCCAATGCTGTATTCTGATTAGCAAATTGTACTAGCACACGCCCCTCAGGGCTAACGTAGGGACGGCCATCTGGCACAGTGATGGTGTCTTGGTTCATAGCCACAGTATCCCATGTAGACGTCTGCCAGTTGTAGAGATAGGCATGTGCTTGATTAACTGTGGAGATAGTGCCCTGTATTTGCTTGACGATGCTTCCCGCAATTTGTGTAATATCCTTTGGCTCGAAGATAGTCAAAGATGTAGCGTGGACTTTAACCGTATCTGGCACTATGAACTCGAAGCTCATGCTGCCTGTGGTCATGCTATAAATGTTAGGAGCACGTACCTGCACACTGTTCCCTTGCACATCAACTATTTGCCCTGTTGTAAAGCTTGATGGCAGTGTACTTGCGGCTGAAAAATCAACGTTGAGCGGAGCCTGAATAAGGGTCTCTTGGGTACCCGCATAGGTATTGCCATTCACGGTAACACTACCTGACCTGTCTAATGCTTGATTAGCCCAGCCGACAAGCGTTACAGAGGCTCTAGGCAGTAGCAGTGGATCAGGCAGGGATGTCAGGTAGGAGCCATTAACGACGTAAGAAGCACCACCATTGGAACTGGCTGGTTTTACGGAGTAACAAGGACCATTCGGGCAACTGAAATCTGCTCCGCTAAGAGTAGAGAGAAGCGCTATGTGACGCTGC
>JAFATZ010000142.1 GCA_019243675.1 Ktedonobacteraceae bacterium
GAGTCTAGTCTCACTGGCATAGAGCAAGCAAAACCGGTCTTTGGGCGCGGGGAATATATCCAGGCCGAGGGACGCACCATTTGCCTCTTGCTTGCCAAGAACCCTACTGGCTTCAATGAGGTGCTTCGCACTCTGTTTAGCAACGCTACAGCAAAACACGTCCTCTTTCTGCTCAATGACAATATTGCTGACGGTCGAGATATTTCCTGGATATGGGATGTGGATTTTGAACGGGTAGTAGGACACACGCAGACGCTGGCGGTGTCGGGTACACGTGCTCTAGACCTGGCTCTGCGCTTGAAATATGCAGGCGTGGCTCAGCAGGAGATGACGATTGTGCCTTCGCTACAAGCAAGGGCACAGCACCTCCATGCTCGTGGCCCTAAAGCGCCTCAGCAAGATGAGCATGCAATACAGCGACACTATGGCCTCAAGAGCGCCCTCGACATAGCACTAAGCCAGACGCCGCCCGGTGAAACTCTGTTCGTCGTCCCAACGTATACTGCTTTACTAGAGGTACATCGTGAGTTGGAGCAACGCGGCCTCACATCACACTACTGGGAAGGAGCCCCTCAATGACAGATGACTTCTTAGTAAGTGACCATCGTACGCTTACACTAGGCCACCTCTATCCAGATCAACTGAACTTATATGGTGATAGAGGCAACATCCTGACGCTACAGCGTCGTTGTCAGTTGCGCGCTATTGAACTACGCGTGGTCGGAATTGGTATCGGCGACACGCTGGTACCGGACGAGTATGATATGGTATTTATTGGCGGAGGACAGGACAGGGAACAGGCTCCCGTCGCTCAGGATGTGTACGACCTCAAAGGTAGTGGTCTACGGGCCGCCGTTGAGGACGACATGCCCCTGCTCGCTGTGTGTGGTGGCTACCAGTTGCTAGCGCACTACTACCGTCCTGCCGAAGGTCCAGATATGCGAGGGCTGGGTATCTTTGATGCATGGACCACCCACAAGGGCGCACGCGTCCCCCGTTGTATTGGCGATGTGGCCATCAGTTGGCAGGGTAGCACCCTGGTGGGCTTTGAGAATCATGGAGGAAGGACATACCTAGGCACGGCCCAGCCACTAGGCAAGGTGCTTAAGGGTCATGGCAATAACGCTGAAGACCACACAGAAGGAGCTGTCTATCGTAATGCGTATGGAACCTACTTACACGGCTCTCTGCTGCCCAAGAATCCACACTTTGCGGATCACTTGATAAGGCTAGCTCTGCAACGCAAGTATGGAACGTGTTCACGGACGAGTACAAACGTAAATTTAACAACAGCCAATGCTAGTGCATCAAACGGCGTGACATCGCTAGTTACCGCCCCACAAGAGGCAGCGATGCTTCTTTGCTCTCTGGACGACACTCTGGAGTGGGAAGCTCACGCCGCGCTACTCGAACGTCTAGGATTGCACGATGCTGCAGCCGCGGTGCTACGCACGCGTACAAAGCCTGTTTCGGCGTTTCAATCGTAAAGGACTACATGATGGGCTTTGATCGATCATCAGCTCGTTGTTCTTTCTGCGGTCGCCACTCATCAGAAGTGCGTCGTATGATTGCAGGGCCAGGAGCCGCTTACATTTGCAACGATTGTCTTCAGTTATGTAATGACATTCTTGACGATCCAACACCATTTTCAGCAAAAGCGTTGGAACTTGCTTCACGACCACCTGTGGTGATTGCCGCCCCCCACTTCCTTGAGCAACACCAAGACGGCGAGAAGGCGCAGCTTGAGCCAATACGTGTGGTGACATTGGAGATAGAGCAGAAACAACACGGCATGACTCTGCTGCTCCACCGCATGCTCTACTATCAAACTCATTTTGAACTGCACTACTTATGGATCAGGCCCCCTTTGCGAGCTGGATTCAGCTTTGTGCCGCGTATCATCTTCTTCTTGAAAGATAATCTTGGCAGCCAATGGGCAGGGGACCGTGGAGGAGTCTTCCTGGCACGGCCAGAGTTGGCAAGCAGCCCAAGCCAGGCCGTCTACCAGGGCAGCGCCCGTTTCCAACCTCTTCCATCGCCAGATGCTCGCCTCTTGACGATACGAGCAGCAGATCCACTGGGACAGTTTGAAGAACCTGCTCCACAACCCTGGCAGTTTGACATAACTCTCTAAGTTTGTCAGTTGGTTGGTTTCAATCGTCGGCAGTTTGTTAGGAACTACCGCAACATCTGTCTGAAAACGAACAACTGGCTATAGAGAGACAACAGATGATATCGTTACGCAATCCAGGGATATTTTCCCACGGGGTTGCGTGAGTCTATACTAGACAGTAACTTACCTCTTACTCTTCCTTATGAATGCCAAAATGTAACCTCCAGCAAACATTCGGCGATCACGCCGATACAACTTGCATGAAAAATGTTTTATTAAACTCTGCCTTTTCTTGACAAATGTCCCGCTTTGTGTGAAAATTAATTCATGTTCGGATGCTACATGTTCATACAATATTCATCTGAATATGGTATTCTTTTATCAGCGCTTGTACACCATTTAATGTCCTAGTAGTTTATGGAAGGGGCAAGTGAACATGACAGAAATACCAACTAACCAACACATTACGTATCAGTTGCAGTATCGCAAATGCGGAAAGGCGGCATGCGGTACTTGCCGAAATGGGCAAGGACACGGCCCATATTGGTATGCTTACTGGCGTGAGGGTTCGCGCTTGCGTTCAGGCTATATAGGGAAAATACACCCACACATGCCGATAAGGGTTGAGGCACGAAACACGAGTTCTACTACGGCGTCCGTAGAAGAATTTGTCGCTGCTTCTGCTCATAGCTAATAAGCAGCGCAAGGAAGTTAGGAGCGGTATTCCTGCCCCTAGCGCTGGAGGTAGTGGCAGGAATGCCGCATCCTAATCACAATAGGCTATCTAGTTTTCGTATGGACGCATCTCTGCTTTGCGCAGACGATGGCTAAGCACGGCAAGCAACCTGAGTGCAATGTCAGGATGAGTGCGTAGGACACTACGAAACTCCCACACGGGTAACAATAAGGCGGTCACATCGTCAAGGGCTGTGACCGTAGCTGAGCGTGGCAAGTCGTCCAACAGAGCCATTTCGCCTAACACATCGCCCGGTCCGAGCGTCGTGAGTTCTACCTCCGCACGATCGAGGTCAAGCGCCTGGGTGATGCGTACCTTGCCGCTTTTTATGACATACAGACCTACGCCGCTGTCTCCTTGCGAAAATATGGTTGTGCCTGCATTATATGTGCGTTCCTGGCAACTGTTAGCTAGCACCTGCAGTTCTCTTTTGTTTAGCGTAGAGAAGAGTTCAACACTCGCTAGGGTATCTTCACTCATGGCAAATGGTCCTCCGGTCGGTAAAAAATGCGAGGCGGTAGGATAATCAGGATAAGTAAGAACCAGGGGTAGTGGACACTATTTTAAGACGCCCGTTTACATTTTATCATATCTCTCATCTGTCCGCTTTTGATATTTTGATATACAACGCTAGTCTTCTTTTCCGGTAACGCCTCAAAACCTACACTCAGCAACTCAATACATGATCTATTGACAGAGTAATTAGAGTGGTTACTGAGTGGGGAATTGGTCAGTGATGGGGATTATTTGCTCAACAAAGCCATTACCTATAATCTCATTGGACGGTCAGAGCAAGCGGAGGAGATACTTGACGACGAGTTAGAGCAGGCTATTCCCCGTCACCAAACCCGTCAAAATGTCTGGATGCAGATTGTGCGGGCGCAAGTTGCCTTCAAACAGAGGGATTTCTTTACGGCTACTTCTATGGCGACCAGTGCCTTCTTAGCGTGTCGAGATATTCACTCTGTTGAAAACCTGGCTATCACCAATGACCTGCACACCCAACTGGTCACAGTCAAAAGCTCAGATGTGAACGAGCAAGGAGTCTACGATTTAGGGGCTATGCTCACCGCATATTATACGACATCAGCAAGGATATCCTGATCTCGCTAAGTAGGTCAACTCGCGCAATTGGCTTGCCATAGTGGACAGCCTTCTCAAGCTCAAAAACTGCTTTATCGATAGCAACGTATTTGCGCTAGATAGGCAGTGGTGGGAGCAATCTCACCTCACCAAGACTCAACAGACAACCTGACCAAATTTAACTTGCAGGGACGCACCAGTGCTACAAGATAATTGCCACACTGTTGCATGACTGAATTCTACTTGTGTAGTAGATCCCTGCGCATACGCTGTCACTCCAATTGTGCCGCCGCTCAAGTGCGTGTCATGGACGTACTCAAGGTATTGTCCGTTAGCATACAGATATATATCACTACCCAGTGCTACCACTGCCAGCGTATTGGACGCACCAAGCTGGGGGTTGATTGCTGGAGATTTAATGTGTGACGGCTCTAATCGTAGACCGTATCCAATAGCATACAGTGCATAGTATCCATCTTTCACATCTGTCCCACCACAATTGCCCTGGCTGGAACAGAAAGTAAACGCATAGTAATAGGCAGCGGATCGGTCAGAGCGAAAAATGAGTCCTCCCCCATCTCCACTGAGAATCTTCATCTGCACTTGAAAAGCGAAATTATCAAAACTCCTAGCTCTAGCTATGCACGGCTGATAATAATTAGAACCCGTTGAGGTCACTTGATATGTTTGACTCGTGAATGTGCAACTGTCATTCGGACCAGGACGCTGGAACCAGCCATCATCATTATCTTTCTGAGCATTTAAATTTAATATGTCGTCAAGAACCGGTTGCCCTTGCATCGCCCAAGTATAGATATCCTTCGGAGAAGGACTTCTGCTTGAAAAGTGTGGAATAACTACCGCTATGCCGATGATGAGAATAAGCACTATAGCAACGGGAAGAGAGACACGTAAGACATGTTTGAGAGAAGGTTTATTGCTGATAAAATATATGACCGTTCCTGCAACTGTGGCTGCGATGGCAATAAGAGTTCCGATGAGACCTATGAGGCTTATGGGGTCTACACTCATTTTATTCTCCTCCATGTAAAATTTATTGTATTTACAACGACACAGCTTTGTAGTGCATAGCCACGTACCTTTCTCGAAAAGAGTCCTACGTTGCGTAATAATACCATCTATTGTATCCTGATAGCAGCCTGTTCGTTTTCAGGCAGACTTTGCGGCAGTTTTTGACGAACTACCCAAGGATTGAAGCTAGAGATAATAATTATGACAACGCAACCAAACGATCAAGAAAAAACGCGAGAACTAGCCGAGAAAAGCTTACAAGCTGGCATCGACGCGTTTAACGATGGCAATCTGGATAAGGCGGCAGAAGCTTTCGAGGACGCGGAGATACGGTTTCGCGTATGCACCGATTTCAAGCGGGCAGGCGATAGCCGCTCGTTGCTGGCCGATGTGCAGCGCCAGAAAAATCAACTGGAACAGGCAGCAAACAGTTTCCGCCGCGCTATGAATTTTTACCGTGATGCCGCTCGTCCGCTCAACGAGGCAGCAAGCGCATTGTCATTAGGGCATGTCGAGCGTCAAATGGCGCATCTGGACCGTGCCCAGGACTCCTACCAACAGGCTCAACAGTTGTACGACTCACACAACAATGCGCAGGGACAGGGAAACGTTGCCTTGGCTCTAGGGCACGTCGCATTGCAGCGTGGCAACACCTCCTCTGCTACCGAGCACTACCAGCAAGCAGTGCGCTTCTTTCATCAGGCCAATGATAGCATCAATGAAGCAGATGCTAGTCGTAGTCTGGCGGAAGTTCAACGCCTGACACAACATTTTGCAGAGGCTGGAGCAGGCTACCAGCGTGTCCTTGAAGTGTACCGCAGCACACGGGACTTCTTTGGTACCGTTGATGCACTGATAGGTCTGGGGCGTGTCTATCTCGATCAAGAAGACCTGGAGCAGGCTGCTACAACCTTCGCTGAGGCTCTGAACTCAGCCCAAACACTTGAATACAGGCTGGGCGAGGCCGATGCAAATCTTGGTCTGGCTGAGGTGAGTTTGCAGAGCAATCGGGTTGACCAGGCGCTCATCGGCGCTCAAACGGCGCTGCAGGGCTATACCGACCAACATAACGGGCTGGGAGCAGCCAACGCCAGCCACCTGCTCGGCAAAATCAATATGCGCCGTGGACAACTGTCCTATGCCAATTCACTACTGGAACGCGCTCTACGCACCTATGCGTCTCTCTCCTTCCAACTGAGTCTAGCGGAGACGACGCTGCTACTGGCAGAGACGCAGCGCCGACGCGGCTTCCTTGACCGTGCAGCGAAGTCCTTCCTAAATGCCCAGAAAGAAGCGCACAAACTACACAATAGGCAGGTTGAGAGCCGTGCCTTGCTTGGCCTGGGAGATGTCTACCGACAGCAGGGACAGAGCGGTCAGGCCAAGGGTAGCTATAGCGAGGCGAAGGAACGTGCAGTAGCCTTGAACAATGCTGCTGCGCTAGAGATAGCAGAGGCAGAAGTGCGCCTAGCACGCCTTGCCGTCTTCAGTGGAGAGCTGACTGATGCTGACAGCCACCTCACAAACGCTGCACAGGCTGCCACACTTGTAGCGGTCCCACTCGTGCGTGGCCAACTCTCCCTCACGCAGGGTGACTTTGCACAGGCCGAAGCTCGTTTCAGTGAAGCATACGGTCTAGCCGAGGAGCAACAAGAACCATTGCTTGCAGCAGAAGCAGTTCTGGGGCTAGCCCAAACACGCTTGGCACACGAAGAGCTCGCAGCATCTCTCGATACATTCCTAGAGGCCGGACGCCAATTCCAATTGTTAGAGAGTGTCGATGGAGATGGCTTAGCCGTGTTGGGTGTGGCTCAGGTGAAACTTGCACAAAAGGTATGGGATGAAGCGCTTGAGAACTGTGAGGCGGCCCTGATTCGTTTTCATCAGTGTAGCGATTTTCTGGCACTGGCCGATACACTTCTTATACGAGGGCTTGCACATGGTGGTAAGCAAGAACTGGATGAGGCGTTCAATGACTTTGAACAGGCATTACAATTGTACCACCAGCAGCGCAAACCGTTAGGCGTTGTCGATGCGCGCTCTGCTCGTGCGGGTATCTTTTTGCTGCGTGGAGATGTGGAGAGAGCCAGGGACGAGCAAACAAAAGCCATCACGCAAGTCGAGCGCGTCATGCACAGCCTGAGCACTCCACAACAATGGAGCACATTTTTGCGCCAATATGCTGAATTGTACGCACAGACAGCCATTACAGACGCCCGTCGTGAGCAGCACGAGCAGGCTCGTACGTTGCTGCAAAATTTTGCGCGTATCGCAGGGAGTACAGAAGTGGTACAATACCTTAAAGCGTACGAAGGGGCCCTCTCCACTGGCGAAGCAGAGATGAGCAGAGAAGAGGTAAAATCCAACCGTGACCTACTCAAGCAGTTGAGACAGATGCGCCAGGACTTGTAGCCTCTTGCATCCTATGAGACAATAGAGACATATCCCTGGATGTTGGTGATGACCATTTTGGAAAGAGATGTAGTAAGGGGGCAGTACAACATATGCAACTGTCCTATATAATAGAGAGGTTTCTTGAGTCATGGGCTTACAATTCTTGCGTGGCAACCCGCAAGCCCCAAAAGGACATGCTATCTTTGTTGCCCTCAGTGCAGATGATTCGCGTGCAGTCTTCTGCACCTATTGTGTTGTGCCACCGATACCTATGTCACTCACCAAGTACCTACCCCCGTTGTTTGCTGCACAACTGCCGCCCGAGGAGTTGCAAGAAGTCGCCAATATCTCCGGCATGCCGATACCCCCTATGCTAGAAGAGGTATTTAGTATGCAGCAGTTGGAGACGATAGCAGAGCGTCGTGATGACGACCTTTGTGATATCGGTCCTCTCTCTTCAAAGGATGAAGCAGAGCGCATGCAGATGGCGGCTTTCAGTAGCCAAGAATATGCCCAGTTATACTCGACATATGCAACCAGTTTCGTAGCGATAGAACCTGCTCCTGCCGAGGTCGATGAGCTAGTGCCATTAGATGACCTGGATACAGATGAGCTGCTGCTGCGCACTATGTCTGAGCGGCAGAAACTCACAGAATTGGGCAAACTGATAGGGACGGCGCGTTACGCACTAGGGGGACGTGATAGAGCTTTATTACAGGATACCGATAAAAAAATGCGGCGCATTGCCGACCTGCTCGCAGACAAATATCGCGGCAAAGAGCTGGTAGCGGCAGCACTTGACTCTCACGAGCGAGGCACAAAACTAGCACAACTTTACCTAGATAGAGCTTTTAAACTTCTTGATGAGGAGTATGCAGACATTCCCAATATCGAGCGGGCTATTCGCGAATTACAAAATGAGTAGGAACGTTATTTTCTATGACAGCAATAGAACTAGAAACCGATATTTCGCCACTGATTGATGCCTTAGTGGCTGAGAATAGTGATCAGATACTCACAGTCGCACACAAGCTGCTGGAGCAGGGTGAAAATCCTGAAGTGTTGTTGGGGCGTGTAGGCTTAGCCGCGGCGAAAGGCGATAGCGATGGACACGTTGTGATTACCCTTGCAGCCGCCGCCATGCTCAGTCGCCTGTTGCACACTCTTCCCCAGCCGCTTGAAGGTGAGGTAGCGCCGCATAACCGCGCATTGCCACTCTTTGTGTACCCACTGCTTTTCGCAGCTCCGGCAGTCCGTGTAGGCACCACCATACAACCTGCGCTTCCTGATCCTTTCTACCCAAGCGACCTGCCCGAGGGAAAAACAGTCAATGACTTGATGCACGACGCAGTATACGGCAATGACCTGATTATAACCGAGCGCCTCCTGCTCGGACTGTATGGAACAGGTGCCGACTACTGCACGATGCAGGTACGCACCTACGACGGCATCTCCACGACCTTTCAAAATGCTGGTCACCCCTTGATGTTTGCGAGTCGTGGTTTCCAGTTACTCGATGCAGTAGAGTGGGGAAATCGTGCCCCCACCATTCTGCATTGGCTTGCTCCACACCTGCCACTACAACCCACTGCTCAAGAGCCAGACTGGGTCAAGGTTGTACGCAGCTTTGCCAACGACCAGGCTCATGACATGACCAGTATACGTAAACGCATCGCTGCTCCTAAGAACGAGAATGCACTGCCCCTACGCAGTCTCATTCAGAGCACTGCCGACACCGCTCAAGTCTGCCAGGGTGTCTACGATGCAGTGATGAGCGGAGGAGCTTCGCCGCGAGCGACTGGCTCTATGATTGCATTGGCAGCAGCCGACGTAATGCGCAGCGTTGACGACAGCGAGCGCGACTCGTTCATACGGGCGGCACACGGGCTGCTCTTCGCCTCTGCAGTACGGCTCGTCTTCCAGCGTATCCAGGATGTAGAGGTTCTCACACTGCTGTTCACCTCTGCCGCTTATGTCAACGCCCTACACAAGGAAGTGAGCGCACAGGGTGCTAAACAACCAGCAACCTCGACAGCTTCCAAGTCAGCGATAGTGGGTGGCGGCCTGATTGCCGTATCTCTGTTAGAAGGGCTAAGCGCGCAATTGAAGGCTCAAGACCTCACACGAGCAGTAGCAACGGCTCGACACTATCTCAGGCTCGGACACGATGTGCATGCACTGTTTGCCACAATTGCCCTTGCAGCAGCTCGCAATGATGCGGCAGCAGACCAGGGACACACACTACAGGTCGTACAGGCCGCCGCCGAAGAGTATCTGGCGTGGCCGACTACCTTCGCGCAGGTTGATGCTGAAGTGTTTTTGCGTATCGCACTGCGTGCCGCTGCATTCGGCAAGCGTAGCACGGTGACGGAGCATTTGTAGCTTGCCTAACAAAAACGCTCTGGCAAAGCTGCTCTTCATCTGCCCTCTCTTGCTACTGTTTACGGCCTGTAGTCTTTTTGGTGCATCTCAACTGGTCAAAGCGCCTGCCAGCAAGCAGACGTACACGATTGCGCAAGTGAGCGCAGGCATTGATACATTCGATCCCGCACTTGCACACGATCCCACTTCGATCAGTGCTGTTCGCATGCTCTTTACCGGGCTTGTAGCACTTGATAATAAGCTACAGATACGGCCACAAATCGCTCAATCATGGCAGCAGAGCAGCGATGGAAGTACATGGACCTTTTATCTTAAACCAGGACTGAAATTTAGTGACGGCACCCCACTTAGCTCAAAAGACGTGGCCTACAGCATTGATCGCGCCCTGCAACCAGCGACGCAATCCACCGTCGCTCCTGTGTATCTTAGCCTGATAAAAGACTCAGATCAACTGTTGGCTGGCAGAATATCAACGCTTCTTGGTGATAGTTTACAGACGCCCAACGATACAACCCTCATCATTCAAACTAGCAAAAAAGCTGCCTATTTTCTGAGCATGCTTACCTATACGTGCTCATATGTTGTGGAGAAGAAGCTGGTCACTACTTACGGCACAGCATTTACCCAACATCTAGCAGAAGGAGGAGAAACGGGTCCATTTAAACTAGCGCAATATATCCCTGGTCAGATAGCCACATTTGTCCCCAATGCCTATTACGACCCTCAACCGCAATTGCAGCGAGTAGCCTTCACCTTCTATCACTCGCCTAACGACGCGTATCAAGCATACCTGAACGGAGCGGTTGACACGGCGGACGTTCCCATTACTAACATCGCTGACGCTAAGAAGCGTAACGATTTCTTCCAGGTGCCTCAACTGTGGACGAATTACTACACTATGAACTATCTAGTGAAGCCATTCGATAACATTCACATCCGCCAGGCTTTCGCGCTCGCCATAGACAAGGTGGCTATTGCTAAGCAAGTCTGGAACAACACAGTGCTCCCCACCAACCACATTGTGCCGCAAGGCATGACTGGCTACAATGCTAAGTTAACAGGCCCGGATGGAACACAAAATCTCACGGGCAACGCTACACTGGCACGAGCGCTGCTCACACAAGGTCTAAAGGAAGAGGGTTACTCCAACGTCTCGCAACTGCCACCCATCACGTTGACCTATGCGACACACGTCTCCAACTTCGATCAGGAAGTAAAGATGCTGCAGCAGACGTGGCAAAACGTGCTCACTATTACAGTCTCCCTCCAGGGGGTTGACTACAATACGCTGCTAGACAAGGTTACCGCTGCAACGAACAACGCCAACGGGCTACAGTTCTGGGGTCTGGCCTGGGTGGGAGAGTATCCCGACCCACAGGACTGGCTGACACTACAATTTGACCGTGGTGCATTCGACAACACTATGAACTACGGCCAAAACACCAGTGCTAACGCAGCCAAGCAACAGATGATTCAACAGCAATTAGAAGCCGCCGACGCCGACACTCAGTCGGACAGGCGCATTCAGATGTACCAGCAGGCCGAGCAACAACTGGTCACTGATGTCGCCTGGCTTCCAATGGAGCAAGTTACCGCAACTTTCCTACGCACACCATATATTGTTGGCATCGTTGATAACGGCCAGAGCCTGATCCCCCCCGACGATTGGGCCAACATTTATCGTGTAACACCCCCTATGTAGGGGTCTGATTCATCATACCCAACAGGGCTTGTCTTGTGCGTGAGATTAAGTTATCATGCACCGTAGTACTATCTGAGCTTTTATGTTGATAGACCTCGTAAAGTCAGTATACACTGACCAGAAATCCGTATTCGAAAAATTTGTGTTCCTCTCGTCTTGATAGTAATTAGTTTTAGGAAGGAGATTTCACAGATGCGCTCCAGCAAAAAAATCCCACTTGGACTCCCGCTCACCGTTTTGTGCCTGCTGGCCATGCTCTTCACTGCTTGTGGCGGCTCAAGCGCCACTGGCACAACAGCGGAGGCACCTACCAGCCAGCAAACGCTGCGCCTATCCATCCACAACCCGGATTTCCCAACACTCGATCCAGGCCAGGAAACGGACGCGGTTTCCGCCGAGGGAATCTATCTTCTCTTCACGGGCCTCGTAAAGCTAGACGACAACCTCAAGATTCAGCCACAACTCGCACAATCCTATGATGTTTCTTCTGACCGCTTGACCTATACCTTTCATCTGAGACCAAATTTGAAATTTAGCGACGGAACACCGCTCACCTCCCAGGACGTTGTTTATAGCATTGACCGTGCGCTATCACCGCAAATCTCTAGCCTCAACGGTGTATCACTGACCTATCTCGGCCTCATCAAAGATGCCGAAGGCCGCACAAAGGGGACAGTCAAGAGCCTGATCAACGACAGCCTCCTAGCTCCTGACCCCAACACCGTTATTATCAAGTTGAACCAAGCGACGGGTTACTTTTTGGAAACACTAGCCTATCCGACCTCCTACGTAGTGGAGAAGAGTGTGATCGACAAGTGGGGTCTCAAGTGGACCGATCACCTGTCTGACAATGGTGGGCAAGGTGGCGATGGTCCCTTTAAAGTCCAAAACTACAATCATACTACAGCTATCACCCTCGTACCCAACGCCAACTATGAGCAGAAAAAGCCTCAATTGCAGAAACTCATCATTTCTTTCTTCAAAACCACAGAAGCTCAGTACCAGGCATATCAGGCAAATCAGGTTGATAGCACAAGCGTTCCTACCGAAGAATTTCAGCAAGCAAAGACCCGCACCAGTGAATTCCGCACGTTTCCTTCGCTGGGAACTTACTCTCTAGAGATGAACTATCTGGCCAAGCCTTTCGACAACATCAAGATCCGCCAAGCGTTCGAACTAGCCCTCAATAAAGACGTCATTGCCCAGGACGTGTTCAAAGGGGCAGACACGCCGACCTGCCATATTGTCCCAGCAGGCATGCCAGGCTACAACCCGCATCTGACGTGTCCTTTTGGAGCGCCAACCTCGGGTGATCCAGCCAAAGCCAAACAACTGTTTGCCGAAGGGCTGCAAGAAGAGGGATTCACACTTGCTACCTTCCCAAGTATCACCATCACTTCGTACGCAAACTCTTCCACTTATGACAATGCTATAACGACGGCTGAGCAGATGTGGAAGAACGTGTTGGGCGTGACCAACATACACGAGACCACCCTGCAGTTTGGTCAGTTAGTCCAGGCGGAAAGTAACACGGTGGGCAAGACACCAGCGCAAGGTGGCTTGCAGATGTGGTTCGGCGGTTGGCTTGCGGACTACCCTGACCCACAGGACTGGCTCACCCTGCAGTTCGGTCTAGGTTCGCCCAACAATCAGGTCAACTATGGTCAGAATAACAGTACCGATGCAGCCATCCAGCAACAGGCACAGCAGCAAATGGCTGCAGCCGACGTCATGCCCAATGGAGCGGCACGCTACCAGGCATACTATGTGCCTGAGCAGCAAGCAGTCAACGATGTGGCTTGGTTGCCGCTGATTCAAAGCCCTAGTACCAATACAGGTCCTGGAGCTGCCCTACGCAAACCGTACGTCTATGGTATCGTTGACAATGGCGTCGGCGAGTTTTGCGATCCCAATGACTGGGCAAACATCTACGTCACGGTTCATTGACGCGATGTGATGCATTCCCCTGGGTAGGGGCCCAATTCATTGTGCCCCCACCCAGGGCACGATCAATCGGGCCCCTACCGAGAACGGATACGCAAGAGTCATTCGTTAGCTTGACAATAGGACCTACTCCACATAAAATAGGTACAATCATTCCTTGAACCCCGGCAGAGGCACTCCGTCCCCTGCCCTTCGAAAGGCAGGTACAAGGCATAGCATGCTTCAATTCTTAACAAAAAGGCTCATCGGCCTGTTATTTGTTATT
>JAFATZ010000214.1 GCA_019243675.1 Ktedonobacteraceae bacterium
CAGATACTCACCGCGCCGCTCTTTTGCGATCACTGCTGCATACACCTGTCCCGTCGTCACATTATTGACCTGATGGGCAGGTTCATCGGTAAAGCGCTCGTAGTGGCCTAGATCAAGATCAGTCTCGGCACCATCATCGGTCACAAATACCTCGCCATGTTGATATGGAGACATCGTACCTGGGTCAACATTAATGTACGGGTCCAGTTTCATGAGTGAGACGGAGATGCCCCGACTCTTCAGGAGGCGTCCTAACGAGGCGACACAGATACCCTTGCCGACCGAAGAAGCCACACCCCCCGTTACAAAGATAAACTTTGACATAGAACCCTCCTTAAGTGGGTCTCAGTGCAAAAAAGATAGTAACGATAGCATAATTGAAAGTGCCTCACACACTCTTATACCTATTACACTTGTCCTCGCGGTGTAAGTAACACAACCTGCATTTCCGTGGGAACGGTTGAACGCGTGACAACAAGCTTAGGCTGTGGGCGGAGTGACTCCACGCCCATCTCCCGACAAAACTTATCAAGAGGGTCAAGACCCTCACCCGTAGCAGGCTGGTAGTGCATAGGAATGACAATACGCGGTTCAATCTGGCTGATAATCTCTGCTGACTGTGCCGCATGAATGGTATGCTGCCCACCGATAGGAATGAGCAACACATCGGCATCGGCAACTTCTTCGAGTTGCTCTTCTTGCAAGGTGTGTCCCAGGTCTCCCAAGTGGCAGATAGTAATATCATCCATATGAATCACATAGATAGTATTGCGCCCGTGCTGCTGACCACGCTTGTCATCATGATAGGAAGCAACGCCTGTGATCAGCACATCGCTAATTTCGTACTCACCTGGGCCACGCACAACATGAGGATTGCCTCCAATAGCCGAGGCGTTATTATGGCCGGAGTGATTGTGGCTACTGGTCACAATAGAGGCGTTCAGCTTGCCCAACCGCAAGATGCTTCCATGTGATTGGGCAGAGAAGGGGTCTGTAACCAGAGTAACATTTTTGCCACGCAACTGAAAGCATGCATGGCCAATCCAAGTAATCTCCATAGAGTAGAAGTCATTTCCTGTACAATACAATTCGGGCGGGGACTTTTGTCCTCGCCCGAATTGTATTTTATCACAGGGATTGCTGTTTCACAAGAGGTGTCACTCGACGTGGTTTTCTGCTAGCTCCCCTAGCACGGCTTCAGCTTGAAGCGGCCCACTCACGGTCATGCTGCCATCAAGAGCCTTCGACGCGAAGGTAAGTGAACTATAGGCTACCGTGACCTGGACCTCGCGTCCACGTACACCTACACGCACCGTGGACTCCTGTACCGCCTTCTTGATGCTCTCAGCGACGACTTGTGCTCCGTGCTGTTCAGTGCGAATGACAGCGGTCATAACACCAGGACCGTTGACCGAAAGCGTATCTTCTTTGCGAATCTTGGTGCGCAAGTAGGGAACGAGCTTGCGAGCTACCTCTGTCGCTTCGCGTTCCTCACGCTCGCGATTCAGATCATCACCGCTAGCTCCTTCAAGAATAAGCCGAAAGACGATCACGCTTTGAGCATTGCAGACCCGGTACACCTCGTGTTGTCCCAACGCTAGGTCCTTCGTTGAGTCCACCATCTGCCATATATGGTGCTCTTTTTTACGCAAATAGTCGTAGTAGCCCTGCATACGTGCATAGGCTTCCAGCAGAGCAGTGCCTAATGTCCATAGTGCCTGCTTAGGTGTGCTCATAGTGAAGTCACGACAGAGGATAAGCTGGCGAATAATAGGGGTAACCTTCATCGTGCAGGCTTCATAGTTTTGCTGTGCCCGTGCCTTCAGATGCCCAGCGTAGATGCGTCGGCGCTGCTTAAGAAAATCGCGTACAGTCACAGGCCCCTTATTATAGACAACACATTCTGGATTATAGATGAGTTTATAACCGAGCTGAGAGATAAGTGCTTGTATAGATATCTCGTCAACAGCGCTATCTGTAGGAATACCTGAAATAACATTGCGAAACGCTATTACCTCGCCAAGCTTGGGATGAATGCGAGCAACGCGATCATGCAAGCGCCACAAGAGATGTACTGCGTGCCCCATAAAAGTAGAAGCATCATTCACTGGAATAGGCCGCCCACCAACCATACCAACTTCAGTGTCGAGAATAGGCGAACAGAGGTACTCGAAGGCTGACTCTTCTGGGATAACGTCAGCGCCAATTAACACCACGACTTCGCTAGTCGCTTCCTTGAGAAAGAGGTTGATTGCAGAAGCTTTCCCTTCGCGCTTTTCCTGGATACAGAGGCGTACACGCTCTTCCCGCTCTGCTATCTCGCGAACAATCGGAACTGTGTTGTCAGTACAGCCACTAGCGACAACGATAACTTCGTCTATGTGGAGAGACGGCCCTTTCTGTTTGAGCACTGCCGTGATTGTACGTGCGATATTAGCCTCCTCATTATAGGCCATTATTCCTATACTACATCCCACACACCCCTCATTTCCCTTCAATATTTTATCTACCTCCTGTTCTTGTATCTCTCTATCTACTCTTATGGTCATAAAGAAGCTCTCCTTTATCATATCACTTGTAGAGCCAGTTAGCTCCTAACTTCTGCCCACGAAATGTGTGAACTTGCTAGTACAGTTATCCTCGTGCTATATCCTCTTATATACTATAGAAACCTATCAGGTAGTAATAGCGTAACATTATACAAGATGATAATGAGGGTGAAAGATGTTAAGATGCGGTTGCAGGTATGCGAATAGAGTTATGAATTAATCCATTATTGCTGAGTAGTGGAAAATAAGACAAGGGGATAGGAGGAAATGGCTATTGCTCTCATGACTTTAGTCAGGACTTTTCCATTCTCGCGGAAAACGGCTTCAGCAGTTGCCGAGTCTGCCGCCATAAAAGATGGAAGTGGTGTTGGTATGGATGTCGCCCATACCAACACCACTTCCACCAAAACATTGGGTGCCTGATAAAAGTGTCGAGAACGTTACGCTGCCTTGATCGCCACCACCAGTTTGGTCAGCGACTCCTTGGCATCGCCAAACAGCATAACTGTTTTGGGATCGTAGAGTAGGTCGTTATCGATGCCAGCGAAGCCTGGTCGCATCGACCGTTTGAGGAAGACTACGTTGTGGGCCTGATCGGCATTGAGGATCGGCATACCGTAGATCGGACTACCCGGCGAGCTACGTGCAGCAGGGTTGACCACGTCGTTGGCACCGACTACCAAGGCCACATCCACCCGCTTGAACTCGTCGTTGATCTCGTCCATCTCTTTGAGCTGCTCGTAGGGCACGTTAGCCTCTGCCAGTAGCACATTCATATGCCCTGGCATACGCCCCGCCACCGGATGGATGGCGTATGCCACCTCTACCCCTCGCTTCTCAAGCGTGTCTGCCAACTCTCGTACCGCATGCTGTCCCTGAGCCACAGCTAAGCCGTAGCCTGGCACGATAATGACACTACGCGAGTAGGCCAGCATCGTGCCGAGATCATCCGAGGAGCCAGAACGCGCTGTGCGATTCTCCGCCCCACTGGCTACGCCAGCTCCAACCTGCACCTGACCGAAGGCACTGAACAGGATGTTGGTCAGTGAGCGGCCCATAGCATCACTCATCAGTTTGGTTAGTAGGGTGCCCGAGGCACCAACTAGCGTACCAGCCACAATCAGCGCAAAGTTGCCGAGCACGAACCCACTGGCTGCCACAGCCAAACCAGTGAACGCGTTGAGCAACGAGATCACCACTGGCATGTCGGCTCCGCCAATCGGCAGGACGAATGCCACACCCAACACTAGCGCTAGGACCATGAGAGCCGTAACCACGAGAGCCGAACTGCCCACCGTTAGTAGGACCACGGCCAGCGCCAGGATGAGTAGTCCCAACACCCCGTTCACTAGTTGTTGCCCTGGGTAGGTGACCGGACTACCAGTCATCAACTCCTGCAACTTTAGGAAAGCAATTGCACTACCAGCGAACGAGACACCACCGATGATGATCGCAAACGCACTAGGAAAGTCAATTTGGAAATTAGGTTGCTGACCTACCAGTTTCAGCAGTTCTGACATCGCCACCACGGCGGCGGCACCACCACCTACACCATTGAAGACAGCGATCATCTGCGGTATCGCCGTCATCTTGACAGCCCGGGCACTCAGCGTACCTACTACAGCACCGATCATGACGCCCACTATAGAGATGGCGATGCCGACAGGGGTGAACGATCTGCCTAGCAACACTACCGTCCAAGCCACAGCCAGAACCATGCCTACGGCTGCTATCCAGTTGCCACGTCGGGCACCTCGTGGGGAACTGAGGAACTTCAGTCCGATGATGAAGAGCACTGCAGCCAGCAGGTAAACTAACGAGGTTACAATTATCATTTCTCTTTCCCCTTCTCCCCAGCGGGCTGTCGAGCCTTGAACATCTCTAGCATGCGGTCTGTCACCACGAAACCGCCTACCACGTTGATAGTAGCCAGAACCACAGCTAGGAAGCCGAGTACAATCTCCACAGGCGTCTGTGCATGGGCCGCAATCAGCAAAGCACCGATCAAGATGATGCCGTGGATCGCGTTGGAGCCGGACATCAGCGGCGTGTGCAAAAGGGTCGGCACCCTGGAGATTACCTCAAAGCCGATGAAGATAGCCAGCACGAAAGAAGTAAATAGCGCAATAAGAGGGTCGCTCATCAGTGTGCCTGCCTTTCAATAAGATTACGTTTTGGTCATCTGTTTAAGACTTAGACTAAGCGGCTTGGGAAGAGGTAGTCGCTCCCATCATCTGACGGGCACGCTCATTGACGACTTGCCCATTGTGTGTCACACAACACCCTTTGGTAATCTCATCAGTAAAGTCCAGCTTCATTTGGCCATTGCTGACCAAGTGCTGAAGCAGGTTAGTGACATTGCTAGCGTAAAGCTGACTGGCGTGGAACGGCACTGTGCTAGGGATGTTGGTTGTGCCGTCAATCCAGGCACCATCGACCTGCACCACTTGCCCCGGCTGCGTCACCTCGCAGTTACCACCAGTCTCTGCAGCCATATCCACAATGACCGAGCCTGGGCGCATGTTCTTCACCATTGGGGCAGTGACCAGCAGTGGAGCACGTCGGCCTGGGATCGCGGCTGTTGTGATCACAACATCGGCTTTCGCTACCCGCTCGGCTAGTAGTTTGCGCTGCTTGGTCAGGAACTCCTCGCTCTGCTCACGAGCATAGCCACCTTGACCGACTTGTGATTCCAGTTCGAGCTCTAGGAACGTGGCTCCCAAGCTCTTGACTTCCTCCTTCACCGTTGGTCGCACGTCGTATGCTTCCACGACGGCACCCAAGCGGCGGGCGGTGGCAATAGCCTGCAGACCAGCCACTCCAGCTCCTAGCACTAATACGCGAGCCGGTGGGATAGTGCCAGCCGCGGTCATGAGCATGGGGAAGAACTTACCCAGTCGGTTCGCAGCCATGAGCACCGCCTTATAGCCACCTAGCGATGCCTGCGATGACAGCGCGTCCATGCTCTGGCTCCGACTGATGCGGGGTAGCAATTCCAGAGAGAACGCAGTGACACCGCGTGCAGCCAGGGCCTCAATGACCACACCCTGGGTAGCTGGCTGCAGGAAACTGATCGTGGCTGCTCCGGACTGTAGCAAGGCCACATCCTCAAGGCGCGGTGCCTGGACAGAGAGCACCACATCGGCTGTGCTCAGCAAGGCTGCCCGGTCGGCCTCGACAGCCATGCCTGCCTGACGATAGGCATCGTTGGTGAAGCCGGCCTGCCGACCAGCATCGGCCTGCACGGCTACCTGGAATGTTGCGAGCTTGGCCGCTACATTCGGCACCAGGGCGACGCGTCTCTCACCCTGGAGGGTCTCGGAAATCACCCCTATCTTCAATAGTACTTACCGTCCTTTCTCTCTTCTCATTTCTCACACTACTGCTGGACGAGGCTGCGTTGCAAAACTCTGACAGCACTGTATCAACCAGAATCGACTCTCCGTTACTTTTCTGCCTATCTCACCCATTATAAAGAGTGTTTAGGTAGTAGTATGGTAGCTGACATTTTGTATAACAACAAGGCATAATTTCTTATGCTTAGCATAGACTGGTAGTTATGGAAAGAAGGGAAATGAGGAAGCAGGGAGGTGGCAACTCCCTGCTTCCTCATTTCCCTTCCTTTAAAATCCTTTTTGTGCGATGAAATGCGTGAGATCGGCGATGCGGCAGGAGTAGCCCCACTCGTTATCGTACCAGGCGATGATCTTGACCATATTGCCACCAACCATCGTTGTCGAAAGCCCGTCCACGGTCGAAGAGTGCGAGTCGCCTCGGAAGTCGCTAGAAACCAACGGCTCATCGCTATAGGCTAAAATAGCTTTGAGTGGTCCAGCAGCAGCCTGACGAAATGTGTCATTGACCGCGTCTACGGTGGTCTCCTTGCCCAGGGTTGCCACAAAATCCACGACCGAAACGGTGACCGATGGCACACGCAAGGACATGCCGTCGAAGCGCCCTTTAAGCTCAGGGATGACCAGAGCAAGCGCACGAGCAGCGCCCGTCGTCGTGGGGATAATATTGGTACCAGCAGTGCGCGCACGGCGCAAGTCTTTATGTACCGTGTCCAAAATACGTTGGTCATTGGTATAGGAGTGAATGGTGTTCATCAAGCCTTTTTCAATCTTAAAGGCATCGTTGAGCACTTTGGCAGTGGGAGCAAGGCAGTTGGTTGTGCAGGATGCATTCGAGATAATATGATGCTTGGAGGGATCGTACATTCCCTCATTGACGCCAAGTACAATGGTGATGTCTTCGCCTTTAGCCGGTGCAGAAATCATCACCTTTTTCGCACCGCCACGTAAATGGGCTGCTGCCTTCTCGGCATCGGTGAAGAGACCTGTGGACTCAATCACGATGTTTACACCCAGATCACCCCAAGGAATCTGGGCCGGGTCGCGCTGTGAGAGGACCTTGACACTGTGCCCATTGACAATCAGCGTATCAGACGTTGTCTCAATCTCACCGGGGAAACGACCATAGGTTGAGTCATATCTCAGCAAGTGGGCGTTGGTTTTCGTATCGGTCAGATCGTTAATGGCGACGACGTCAAGATCACGCGGGTAGCGTTCGATGAGTGCTTTGAAGGACTGACGTCCCACTCTACCGAAGCCGTTAATGCCTACGCGAGTAGCCATAGAAGATGTTCTCCTTTTGTGTTGTTTGTCCAGGGTAGGGCAAGCTTCGCCCTCCTGTACGGTGTGCTTCCACAATATCAGGTGTATAGACCCCGGCAACTCTTACTCAAAGTATAGCAAGCTCATTGTGCAATAATCAAGATAGGTCGTTTTTGTGGTATAGTTGCCAACCACGGAGACATTCATCTCCATTGCTGACGTTCACCTACGCCCGTTTACGAAACAATCGACTGGGCGGGAGGACACACTACGGGTGCCCTATCACAGCGCATCAGCACACCTTTCTCAGATGGAGGACGGAGCAGTCAAGGATGGTGCTCGACTGCTCCGCTTCACCGGATGGGTGTCCTACGTGCTCTGGTGCTGTTTCCATGCCTCATGACGGCTCATGAGCAAGGCTTTGATGGCGTGCTTGTCCTGGCACGCGTGCAGTTCGCGATCCCCTAGGCGTCGTGCCAAGTTCTTGGCTGCATTCACATCCGCATGCGCTTCGTACCCACAGACCTGACAACAAAACGTTTGTTGGCTCGGTCTATTCTTCCTGTCTGTATACGAACAGACACTGCACTGCTGGGAGGAATACGCACTGAGTACTTTGGTGGCTCGTCTGCCACGCTTAGCCGCATTCCAAGCAATCTGCTGTGGAATATGTGCTAATTGGGATGCTCGCAAATAGGCATTCATCGCTTTGGCTTTGAACTTCATGGTTGCCACTGACAACTGCTCATAGGCAAACTGCACGTGCTCATGCGCGGGGTCCATGAAACACGCATTGACTGCACGGTTGATCTCGTGTTTCACATGCCGTCTTAACCGCTGCCCCGTGCGACTGCTGGTCGACGGCAGCTTCTTGACCCCTTTTTTCTGCAAGCACGTTCGCAGCTTAGCCTTCCTGCGGCGCTTGGCGCGGTCCCGCTTGTGCCGCGCTCGCAGCTTGCCGTGAAACGTACCGTAGTGCTTGCCGTCGCTAGTGGTCAGAAAATTGGCAATGCCGACATCAATACCCACCACTGGCGCATCTGGTGCGGTCTGTACCGCTACCACCTCATCATAGGAGAGGGTGAGCCACCACGTCCCCTCACGCTTGTTGAGGGTCACACTGCTGTTGAGCGCTTTCCTCTTACCCGTCTTGGGGTCTGTGAGCTCCTCTGTATGATATGCTGCCAGCTTGACTGGTAGACGTATAGGTTGCCTCTTCTGTAAAGTGCTGATCTTTAGCCAGTAGTCAAAGGTGGAGACTTCTGCGACTTCAAGCAGCGCCACATTGGCGTTAGCTTGGATGCACATCTGGCGTAGTACAGGCACGTTCCATTCTCGCCACTGTGGCTCTGTGGCCTTCTTGCCGAGGGTGCCTGCTGCGTGTCGCTCGTGATAGGCTCGGTGTTCTTGCAGATAGTTCTGGTAGGCGTTCTCTCGATTAGTGCGCCAGGACTGCGCGATGCCTGCTGCTTGCTGGATAGCGACCCGCTGCCAGCGTTCGGATAAAAGTGTGTCAAAGCAGGGGGGACGAAACTGATCGGGCTGCTCATCAGTGCAGAACAAGGTCACGTACTGCTGACAGAGCGAGCAGTACACCTCTGCCAGTTCATCCAGCGCAGCTAGCTTACCAGCATTGGTTTCTCCAAGCTGGATATGAGTCAGTGCTCTGGTGATCTGCTCTTTTCTCTTACGCTGCTTCATCGCTCCTGCTCCTGTCTAGTCTTTCATGAACGGTCGTAGCGCGGTGCATCCTTCTTCGTTACACCCCATAGACGACGACCACCCGTAGTGTGTCCAGAGCACGAGGAAGTGTGCTCGTGCCAGCCAGGCTCAGTGAGACGCTCCGTACGCCTGGGGTGTGCAACAGCAGCGCGGTCGCCTCGGCCTTACTTTTGCCTGCAATCTGCTGTTTCATCTGGTCGAGTTGCGCGTTCGTAAACTGATAAGTCCACAGCCCTGCTCCCTTCACCTCTAAGGTGACAACCCCTCGCTGTGCATCCTGTATGCTACTGTGGAGAATGGCGGTTTGTAGCTCTCCTGTGAGCACATAGCCTGCTCCCAACTGTGCAGTGGTTTTGTGCGTCGTACTCTCTGTCAGTAGGGTCTCGACGGCAGCATCATCATAGGTCTCTGCAGTACAGGACTCACTCATGATAATGGTCACTTGGTCGGCCTCTTCTCCTGCTCGATGATTGGGGGTGACCACAGGTGTACACGGCACAGGCGTAATCACGTGTTCTCCTGGGCGCACTTGGGCTTGCACGGCGGCCTGTACGCTACTGGCAAGTGACGCCTTGAGCATACTCACGGCTTGGTCAATATCCTGCTGGGTGACCATCGGGAACGAGCGAGCGTCTTGGCCTCCGGTAAAGGCGGCGCTATTCTGTACAAACACATTGGCCCGACAACACGGGCCATAGAGATCTCCTGCCCTGATGTTACCTGTGGGGCCACTTACGCTCGCATGTGCAAGCACACTCACTTGTCCGTTCAGAGACAGTGACCCTGCCGGAAGAGCTGCCTCTTGCTCGGTGACGACCTCGACCCCATCAGTTCCGGTCAGCAGCGTGCCTGCGGGGATGACTTGCGCAGAGAGCGCGGCATTGTAGAAGGTGACCGTGCCCTGGGCGGCGCGTGCCTCTTGGGTACCAGTGCCTGTCGTCGGCACCGTGCTGGCTTGACTCATCGCCAGCGACGACAAGAGTCGCCCTTGGACCTCATGCTGTGCAAAGGAAGGAGTGCCTGTCACTACGGTGACTAGCATAGTGTTGCTGATCGGGGTGGCCACTGGCACAATCGTGATGGTCGCGGTGGGTGGCACCAGCGCGAGGGCGGCCAGCATCCCTGCCAGCACCCCGACCACGGCAAGGCACCCCACGACCATGACTACATGAAGCTTGCGCTTGCTCCTGCTAGGTGGCTGCGTGCTGGGATCCGCTTGCTCAGGAGGAGCAGCACTCCCCACTATCTGGTCTTGCTCGGCCAGGTGCTCTTCCAGGGGTCTATCCAGCACATAGACATACATCTTAGGAGATGGAGGGACGTGCTCCTCATCAGGGGTGTTCGTCACGTTCTGCTCCGGTACAGCACCCTCTTGCTGCTCATAGCTCTCGTGCAGTTGGTTAAGAATGCCGTTAATTTCCTCGTGTAAATGCTCGTCCATCTTCTTTGTATCCTTTCTTGCTGAGCAACCACCTAGAGCAGTGCTCATCGCTTGCTTACAGTCCGATCGTCTCACCTGCGCGTGCGGGGCGGAACTGCGTGACGCCGTCCACGGTGTCATTGACAAAGACCACGGTTTGCTCTCCCATCTGCATGACCATATCGGGTTTGCCGTCTCCGGTCACGTCCTTGAAGCTCACGGTCACTGGAACCAGGTCTGCTCCTGGTCCACTTAACACCGGACCGAGGTAGACCTTGGCATGGGTAGCGTCGCCGCCTGGAAACTCGATCACCTCACTATGGCCGTGCAGGTTGAGGGCCAGGAAGTGACTGGGCATTCCATGCTCGTTGTGCCCGACCCAGGCATCGGTTTGATAGGTACGGGGCCGTCCGTAGTGCCAATCATCTTGGGTGACTTGCCACCACGACAGGAGCGCACTCAGCACGAACCAGCCCAGGAGCATGACCAGCATGGCGACTCCTAGATAGAAGAGCCAATACATGCCGTGCTGTGGAGGGGCCTGCTGCCTTGATGGCGACTGCTGTTGACTCGCACGCCTAGGGATGTCGTAGCCACGGTGGACTTCCACCTCATAGCGCGGGCGGTGTGTGACCGTGCGCTGGTCACTGGTCGTATGGTAGCGTCGCACACTGGAAGAGGGACGCACCTCGTAGAGGCTGTCGTCCTCTTCCTCCTCGTAGCTATCGGCATGCAAGGAGTGTCTCTGTTGCTGCTGGTGATGGGATGCGCGTTGTTCTCTCATGACCGAGCCTCCCCTTGCTGCGGCTTGTCCTGCTGGTAGCGTTTCTGTTGCTCAGCCCGTACCGCCAGCAGAATACGGCTGACACGCTGGCGCTCGGTGAGGGCGTCGGTCACCAAGCCACGCAGGGTGTGCAGACACACGCCGTCCCGCCCGAAGGCGGCACTGCGCAGAGCATAGGCCACGGCTGTCCACTCTTTGGTCGCCCGCTCCAAGTCATCAAGAGTCGGTTCGTAGGCTTCCAGAGCGGAAGGCCAATAGGGTGTGGTGCCTAGCGGGTGCTCCGTGCGGGCCACGTGGTAGGACGCAAGCGCTTCCTGCTCGTAGGAGAAGGCCGCAAAGGCAGCACTCACCGCTTTACTTAAAAAGGGCGTCGTGGCCTCCTGGGCAAACGTCGCCCACTGTCCGATGAGTCCTTCCAGTGGCATCCAGGGGGCGTATTCAGTGGGAGACTCACTAGAGGAGTCAGGGTGCATAGGCATCAAGTACCTCTCTTTCTCTAGCACTGTCGGCCACTAACGACACGAGTCGCTTCACTCGGAGTCAGTAAGCCCTCGGTCACCTGCTCTGCCACGTGGTCAATGAGGATAGGGTCTTCGTGGCACGGGCAATCATCGAAGGGGTCGAACGCACAAAAGGGACGTTGGTCAGTGTGGATGATCGGGTCTTCCATCGGGATTACGATAGGGTGTTGGGTGGTGTCAGCCATAGTGCTACCTTTCTTGACTTTAGCGAGGTCCATGCGCCTAGTATAGGGATGGACCCGTAAACAACGGTGAACGTGCCTTTACGGGTTTCGCTGTAGTCCCCTCACCCTGAACGACGAGGGGACTAC
>JAFATZ010000403.1 GCA_019243675.1 Ktedonobacteraceae bacterium
TTTTGTGTCACCATGATAGTCAATCCAATGTGTCATTTTCCTCAGTTCCCGATGTAACGAAGGATAGTCAGAGTGGTGTTTGACGGAGAGACCGCCAAGCACCGCTTTTTGTAGGGAAGGCGGGAAGGCTGGACAAAACTACACCATATCATGTACCATTCTCTCTGGGCTGTGACTTGACCAAGTGGCCGCTTTGCTGGCTGTAGCAATCTTTCGTCTGCTTACTCTTGGCAAGCGCGATGTGCTCACGGGCAAACTGTTCCATGTTCCTCACTATCGTAGTATCTTCAAGCGTGTCAGTGCAGCATCCATGCCTGCTAACGGAAAGCTGAGAAGGGCACCATCGTTGCAACCTCCAACATGAATAGCCCGTAGATGGTATATTGATTGTATATCACCAGAACTGGAAGGATAACATTTCGTGATGTCTCAAATGGACCCAGGTAGCACTCAGCGCGACGAAGGCCGCTCTGCTTATGGACGCTATGAAGAGAACCGAAGCTATAACCAGCAAGGCGGAACGTACGACGATGAGCATATCGACATGCTCGCGCAACGGCTCTCTCAGCGTATGGGTCAGAGTCAGAAGATCTATCCCACAACGAATAGAGCAGCTTCGGCGGGTCAGCGTTTGGCGCTTGCTATCGTCTCCGTTATAGCGCTTATTCCGCTTACCGCGATCATCATGGGTATATCAACCCACGCAGAGTTTCCCTGGATTGTTACCCTGTTCGCATTAGGTGCAGCGTATCTCACCGTCTTCCTCATCAACGCAGTGTTCAACGCGCTCACCCATAAATAGTAGAAGAGAGAAGCATATGAGCATGAACATCTTGCGCACCAAATCCGTTGAACAGTCTATCAGGGATACTGAAGAGCCAGAGCACCAGCTCAAGAAGGCTCTCGGCCCCGTTGATTTGATTGTCTTCGGTATCGGTGTCATCGTAGGTACTGGCATATTTGTGCTTACAGGCGTGGCGGCTGCAACGCGTGCGGGTCCAGCTATTACACTCTCGTTCGTCGTGGCGGGTATTGCCTGTGGGCTGGCTGCACTGTGCTACGCTGAGTTTGCCAGTTCGGTGCCAGTAGCAGGCAGTGCATACACCTTTGCGTATGCCTCTTTGGGCGAGTTCATTGCGTGGATCATCGGATGGGACCTCATTCTAGAGTTCTCTGTCGGTGCCTCCGCTGTCTCGGTGGGCTGGTCTAAATACTTCACTACTATTCTCAAAGTGATCGGCATCGGGCTACCGGATACGATTACGGGAGTGCAGAAGGGCTTCCTGGGCCTGAACATTAACTTACCAGCAGCATTGATAGCGTTACTATTAACTATTATAGTAACGGTTGGTATCAAAGAGAGTTCCCGCGTTAATCTGGTTGTGACTACTATCAAGATATCAGTGGTGCTCTTCTTCATCGTTCTTGGCATATTTTTCATTAAGACTACCAACTGGGTGCCCTTTATTCCCCCAGCGACTGTACAGTCAGCAAGCGGAGGTAGTAGTCATATTCTGGATATACCATTGCTGCAATTGCTGATTGGTGGTAAAACGCAAGCTTTTGGCTTCCAAGGTATCATCACAGGAGCTGCGTATGTCTTTTTCGCATACATTGGCTTTGATATCGTCGCCACCGCTGCCGAGGAGACACGGCGTCCACAGCGCGATATGCCCATCGGTATTCTCGGTTCGCTAGTGATATGCACGATACTCTATATTGCTGTCTCGCTGGTCTTAACGGGTATTGTGCCCTATAAGCAATTAAATACCGCTGCGCCGATGGCAACGGCCTTTGCTGCGATAGGACAAGGGTGGGCGGCAGTACTGGTCTCGATAGGTGCTCTGTGCGGCTTGACTGCTGTCATTCTGATCCTGCTGCTGGGTCAAAGTCGCGTCTTTTTTGCTATGAGCCGCGATCATCTCTTACCGCGTTGGTTCTCTAAGGTACATCCACGCTTCGGCACACCCTATAGAATCAGCATCATCCTTGGCATTATCATTGCTTTGGTAGCGGCCTTCACTCCTATCGACGCACTCGCCGAGCTAACGAATATCGGCACGTTGCTTGCCTTCGTGCTGGTCTCTCTCGGCGTGCTTATTCTCAGACGCACCAATCCCAACATGAGGCGTGCTTTCCGTGCGCCGCTCATACCCTTTGTTCCTATTCTCGCTGCTCTCATCTGCCTGTACATGATGGTGAGCCTACCACTCATCACCTGGATACGATTCGTCATCTGGCTTGTCATAGGCATCGTGCTGTACTTCAGCTATAGCATGCATCATAGTCGTCTGTGGCGCGATGAGAAGCAGGCAGTTATACAAACCGAGCGCGATTTGGCATCGTAGCTTCGGCTGCTATGGCTGTGAGAACAAATCCTCCGGTATGTTCTGAGGAACAATCACTTTGAGTATACCTGGTACGACGGTGAAGGTTGTGGGTGGAAAGCCGCGTTTGGCGGTGTAGCCCACGGGTTCACCGTCGAGTTGGATGGCAACAGGCTCGTTTGTATGCAACCGTACCATATCGCATTTTTCGTAGCGCACCCAGTGCCGGCGCTCTGGCTTACGTAGTAAGAAGTCGAGGGAGATGGCAATACGCCCAAAGGCACTTTGGTTACGTACAACACAGATGTCGAGTAGCCCATCGTCGCATTTTGCTCGCCAGGTAAGCTTTACAGCTCCGCCGTATAGTTGGGTGTTACCAATAATAATCTCTACAGCGCGCGCGCGTATAGTGCGCTTGCCCACATGCATAGTCACTTGAAAGTTGGGGTAGCCAAGGCCCAGCCAAGTGCCTACCAGTAAGTAGCTCAGTACTCCGAAGCGCTTGAGGGGCTTGTGCTCGATAGCACGTGCAACCTCGGCATCCAAACCGATGCCCGCCATAAGAAGAAAGTAGTGGTCATTCACACGGCCTAGGTCGATGCGCCGTATCTGACCGCTAAGGAGTACCTCGCGTGCTCCCACGTTGTCTAATGGAATCCCTGTCTCACGCGCCCAACTGTTGACTGTGCCACTGGGA